>NZ_JBQCCF010000042.1:0-60634 GCF_051962475.1 Dyella sp. | reverse complement strand
CGATGCTGTTGCTCTGGTGCCACATCAAAGCCAAAGAGCATCGCCCGCGAGCGGGCTCCTACAGTGGCGGTTGGGGCGGTGGAGGGTGCCCGTCGTTGGCATCGATGCGTGGCGGCGCGATGCGCGCCCGGGTACGCTCTGGCTCCCACATCGCATGCCGCGCCCCATGACCGCTCCTGTCCCGCCCCGCCTGAACCCGCTCGCCCTCTTCATCTTCAGCTCGCGCTGGTTGCAGCTGCCGCTGTACCTGGGCCTGATCGTGGCGCAGTGCGTGTACGTGTTCCTGTTCGGCAAGGAGCTGTGGCACCTGATCCACGAGGCGTCTCACCTGGGTGAGCAGGAGATCATGTTGATCGTGCTCGGGCTGATCGACGTGGTGATGATCTCCAACCTGCTGATCATGGTGATCGTGGGCGGCTACGAGACGTTCGTCTCGCGGCTGGGGCTGGAGGAACATCCCGACCAGCCCGAGTGGCTGAGCCACGTCAACGCCTCGGTGCTGAAGGTGAAGTTGGCGATGGCGATCATCGGCATCTCCTCGATCCATCTGCTGAAGACCTTCATCGCCGCCGGCGCGCTGGAAGGGCTGCCGTTCTGCTCGGCCGACGTGCTCGCCACGATGGCCGATACCATGAACACCGCCAGCGCGCTCAAGTGCTCCACGCTCACCACGGTGGGCGTGATGTGGCAGACCATCATCCACGTGGTGTTCATCGCCTCGGCGATCGGCATCGCCTGGACCGATCGCATCATGCAGGCCGGCGTCGCCCGCGCACGCGACGGCCACTGACGCGCTTTTTTGTAGGAGCCCGCTCGCGGGCGACGCTTTTCTGCTTCGATGTGCATCAGAAGCAAGAGCATCGCCCGCGAGCGGGCTCCTACAGTGGCAGCGGTTCGTCTTTGTCGAGCCAGACGGCGTTCCAGTAGGGATATGCCAGCACCGAGTGCGCCAGGCTGGCGCGTATGGGGTTGCCGACGATGTAACGCGCAACGCGACGCAGGTTCTCTTCCCGGCGCAGCGCGCGATCGTGGAAGCTGCGATCCCACAGCGGCCCAGCTAAGGCCCCCGATGCATGCAGCGCCCGCGAGACGGCCGCCTTGAATCGTGCCACTACGCGATCAAGCGGCTCGCGGCCGAGTTCGAGCAGCCCGTGCCAGTGATCGGGCATGAGCACCCAGGCGAACAGCTGCGCGTCGCCCCAGTGGTTGGATGCGTGGATGATCCGGCTGGCGACGCGCGCGGCTTCGTGATTTCCGAAGACCGGCTGACGGCGCCAGGTGGTGACGGTGATCAGGTAGACCTGGCCCGGCGTGGATACACGGCCGCGCCGAAGCGCGGAGCGGCCAGTGGCTGGGAAAGCTGGCATGACCGGAGTTTGCCGATGAGCACCGTGAACACGCTGCCGTCCGGTGCCACCAGAACCTGTAGGAGCCCGGTCGCGGGCGCTGCTTTTTTTGTCCCATGTGGCTCAGAACCAAGAGCAACGCCCGCGAGCGGGCTCCTACAAGGGCAAAGGCCTACACCTCGAGCCGGTCGTCGGGGCGGGCCACCAACGCGTACAGGGCGGGCATCAGGAACACGCTGATCAGCAGGCGGGTGAACAGGCCGCTGACGATCACTAGCGCGAACGGTCGCTGGGTGTCGGTGCCCACGCCGGTGGCCAGGGCTGCGGGCAGCAGGCCGAGCGCGGCGACCAGCGCGGTCATCATGATCGGGCGCAGGCGCAGGATTGCCGCCTCGCGGATCGCCGGCTCCAGCGCCATGCCGCCCAGGCGCAGCTCGTTGACGTAGGAGATGTAGACCACCGCGGTCTGCACCGACACGCCGAACAGCGCCAGGAAGCCGATGCCCGAGGACACCGAGAACGGCGTGCCGGTGAGCCACAGCGCCACGATGCCGCCGACCGGCGCCGACAGCGCCACGCCGAGCACGGTGATGAAGGGGAACTTGAAGTTGCTGTACAGGGTGAACAGCAGCAGGAAGATCAGCCCCACCGTGAGCGGCACGATGATCCGCAGCTGCGCGCTGGAGGCCATGTACTCGGAGTACTCGCCGCCCCAGTCCACGCGGTAGCCCTGCGGCAGCTTCACCTGCTTGTCCACCTGGGCGATCGCGTCGCCCACGGCGCCGGCCAGGTCGCGGCCCTGCACGGAGAACTGCACGCCGACATAGCGCGAGTTGTCCTGACGGTAGATGAAGGAGGCGCCGTCGACGATACGGATGTCGGCCAGCAGCTTGAGCGGAATCTGCTTGCCGTCGGGCGTGGCAACCAGCAGGTTGCCAAACGACTCGGGGTTGTCGCGGTATCGCTTCTGGAGCCGCACCACCAGGTCGAACTCCTTCTCGCCCTGCACCACCTGGGTGGCCACGTCGCCGCCGATGGCGGTCTGGATCAGGTCGTTGATATCCGACACGTTGAGGCCGTAGCGGGCGATCGCGGCGCGGTGGATGTCGATGCTGAGGCTGGGCTGGCCCAGCTCCTTGACCAGAGTCACGTCGCGGATGCCGCGCACCTTTTCCAGCACGTGCTTGATTGCCTGGCCCTTGGACTGCAGCGTGGCCAGATCCGGGCCGAATACCTTCACCGCCAGCGCGCTCTTGAGGCCCGTCTCGGCCTCGTCCACCGCGTCTTGGGCGGGCTGGGTGTAGTTGAAGATGATGCCGGGGAACTGCGCCAGCTTGCGGTTCATCGCCTCGATCAGCGCGGGCTTGGTGCGGTAGCGGCCGTGCCACTGCGCGTAGGGCTTGAGCCCCACGTAGAACTCCGCATTGAAGAAGCCGGTGGGGTCGGTGCCGTCGTCCGGGCGGCCCAGTTCGTTGGTGACCGTGGTCACCTCGGGGAAGCTGTGCAGGATGGCGCGGATCTGCGGGGTAATCTTCGCCGCCTCGTCGAACGAGATGGTGTACGGCATGGTGGCGCGTACCCACAGCGCGCCCTCGTCCAGGTGCGGCATGAACTCCGCGCCGATGCGCGGGATCAGCAGCAGCGACGCGCCCAGCACCACCACCGAGGCCAGCACGGTGCCGCGGGCGCGAGCGAGGCAGAAATCCAGCCCCTTCACGTACACCGACTTGATCGCCTCGAACGCGCGGTTGCGCCGCTCGCGCACGCCCTTGCGCATGAACCACGAGCACAGCACCGGCAGCAGCGTGAGCGTGACGATGAGCGAGCCGACCAGGGCGAAGATCATGGTGTCGGCCATCGGCTTGAACAGCGTGCCGGATGGACCGGACAGCACGTAGATCGGCGCGAAGCTCACCACGATCACCGCCACCGCGTAGAACAGCGGGCGGTCGACCTCCGCGGCGGCGGCGCGGATCACCGCCAGCACGCTGGTGTGCTCGTCCTTTCGATCGGCCAGCTGGCGATAGATGTTCTCCACCATCACCACCGCCGCGTCGACCAGGATGCCGAAGTCGATCGCGCCGATCGACAGCAGGTTGGCCGAGGCGCCCTGCAGGTCGAGGCAGACGAACGCGGACAGCAGCGCCAGCGGAATCGTGGTGGCCACGATCAGGCCGGCGCGCAGGTCGTACAGGAAGAACACCAGCACCACGACCACCAGCAGCATCCCGCGCACCAGGTTGTCGCGCACCACGTCGGTGGTGCGGCTGATCAGGTCGCTGCGGTCGTAGAACGGCACGATCTTCACGTCCTTCGGCAGCACGTGGTCGTTGAGTTCGCGCGTCTTCGCCTCGACGCGCTTGAGCACGTCCTGGGTCTTCTCGCCGGTGCGCAGGAAGATCACGCCCTCCACCGCGTCGTCCTGGTCCTGGTAGCCGAACTCGCCCAGCCGCGGCGCGATGCCGGTGGTGACGGTGGCCACGTCTTTCACCAGCACCGGCGTGCCGTTGTGCTGGGCCAGCACTACGTTGCCGATGTCTTCCAGCGTCTCGATGCGGCCCTCGCCGCGCACGTAATAGAACTGGCCGCCCTGCGAATAGAAGCCGCCGCCGGCGTTGCCGTTGTTGGCCGCCAGCGCGGACTCCACCTGGCTGGCGTTGAGGCCGAGCGCAGCCAGACGGGTCGGGTCCAGCTGCACCTGGTACTGCAGCGTGCCGCCGCCGAAGCCCGAGTCATCGGCCACGCCCGGTACGGCGCGGAAGGCCGGCTCCACGGTCCAGTCCTCGATCGTCTTCAGCTCGGTCGGCGAGCGGTCCGGACTCTGCAGTACGTAGCGGTAGATCAGGCCAGACGGTGAGGACAGCGGCGACACCGAAGGCGCTACGCCATCGGGCAGGCCCAGATCGCCCAGGCGGTTGAACACGGCCTGCCGCGCCACGTGGTTGTCGGTGCCGTCGGCGAAGGTGATGTTCACCACCGATAACCCATACAGCGAGATCGAGCGCGTCACCGTGGCGCGCGGGATGCCGGTCATGCCGCGCTCCACCGGCACGGTGATCAAGCGCTCCACTTCCTCGGCCGCGTGGCCGGGCCACTGGGTGACCAGTTCCACGCCGGGCGGCGAGAGATCGGGATACGCGTCCACCGGCAGGCGCCTGAGCGAATGCAGGCCGGCGCCGCCTAGCAGCATCACCAGCAGCAGCACGAGCAGGCGCTGACCCAGTGAGGCGGCCACGAGGCGGTTCATGATCGAGGCGGTGCGGGACGGGGTCTCGCCCCCGGGCAGTGGCTCGCTCATTGGCTTTGCAGGAACTGCACGAAGATACCGCCGTCGGTCACCACCTGCTGCCCGGCCTTCAGGCCGTCGCGGATGGCCACGTTGTCGCCGCTGCGGTCGCCCAGCATGACGTGCTGCCGGGCGAAGCTGCCGTCGGCCTGGGCGACGTAGACGAAGGGCAGGTTCTCGTCATCGCGCAGCACCGCCGAGGAGGGCACCAGCAGCGCCTGGCTGGCCTGCTGTGCGCGCAGCGTCACCTCCACCAACATCTGCTTCCGCAGCAGGCCGGCGCGGTTGTCCACCGCCACGCGCACGTCGACGAGCCCGGTGTCGCCATTCACCACGCCGCCGATGTTGGTGACTGTGCCGGTGATGGGCGCGGCATCGGCACCGGTGGTGATCTCGGCGCGGTCGCCCACGTGCACCGCGGCCAGCTCGGCGGGAGCCACCTGGGCCATCACCCACATGTGCGAGAGGTCGGCGACGGTGAAGCAGGCGGTGCTGCCGGCCTGCAGCAGCTGGCCAGGCGAGATCAGCCGCTCCACCACGGTGCCGGCGATCGGCGCGCGGATCGCACCACCGGCATGCGCCACGCTGTGCCCGGACTGGATCGCCTGGATCGTGCCGGCGTCGACGCCCAGCGCGCGCAAGGCCTGTAGCGCGGCATCCCGATCGGCTTCGGCGCTGGCCGCATCGGTGGACGCCTGCGCGGCTTCGCGCGCGGACACGCCGTCGTGCTTGACCAGGTCGGCATCCATGTCAGCGATGCGCCGCGCGTTGTGTGCCGCCACCAGCGCCTTGCGGTACGCGCCGATCGCCGCGGCGAAATCGGACGAGTCCACCGTGGCCAGCACCTGGCCCTTGGTCACCGTGTCGCCCGGCGCGACCAGCAGGCGCGTGACCGGGCCGGTGAAGGGTGCGACCACGCTGGTGGCGCGCTCGTTGTCGAAATCGACCCGGCCGGTGGCCTGCACCCGGGTGTGGAAGGCGCCCGGCGCCACGGTCTGCAGGCGCAGATGCTGGCGCTGCGCGGTCGTGAGCGTCACGTTACGGGCGGCGGGCGGTGCGGCACCGGCGGTATCGTCCGGAGCGTGCGAACAGCCGGCAACCAGGGCGGCACCGGAGGCGGCCAGCACGCCGAGGGCGAGCGCGCGCGACCAGCGCCTGACGCGCGCGGATGCGGGCATCGCACCGAGGAAATCACTTTTCATCATGGCTCCGGACGGAGTGGGCCTGGGGCGTGTCGGTGGCCTGCCACCAGCCGCCGCCGAGCGCCTGGAACAGGGCGGCGGTATCGGCCAGTCGGCTGGCCTGCGCCTGCACCAGTGCGATGCGGGCCTGCTGGTAGCTCTGCTCGGCACCGAGCACGGCGAGGTAGGCGGCGTAGCCGTCCTTCCACTGGCGCTGGGACAGGTCGAGCGTGGTCTTGGCCGCATCCGCCGCGGTGGCGGCGGCCTTCAGACTCGCGGCGTCCTGCTGCAGGGCGGAGAGCACGTCGGCGACGTTCTGGAACGCAGTGAGCACGGTGCTGCGGTACTGCTCGGCGGCCTGCACGTAGGCGGCCTTGGCGGCGCGTTCCTGGTGCATCAGCGCGCCGCCCTGGAAGATCGGTGCGCTGATCGCGGCGCCGAGGTTCCAGAACCCCGTACCGGGCTTGAACACCTCGCCGATCGCCAGCGCGGTGCGGCCGGCGTCGGCGGTGAGCTCGATCTGCGGCAGCCGGCTCGCCTCGGCCACGCCGATCTGCGCGCTGGCCGCATGCAGGTTGGCCTGCGCCTGCAGCACGTCCGGCCGCTGTGCGACCAGTGCGGAGGGCAGACTGAGCGGCAGCGTGGCTGGCAGGGTGAAACCGTCCAGCGCGAACGCCGGCGGCGGCGCTTCGCCGGGCGTGCGCCCCACCAGCACCGCCAGCAAATGCTGCTGTTGTTGCAGCTGCATCACCAGCGGCGGCAGTGTGGCGTTGAGCTGCGCCAGCTGCGTCGTTTGCGCCGCCACGTCGAGCCGGCTGGCGTAGCCCTTGGCGAGCTGGCGCTGCAGGATCTCCAGCATGTGCCGGTTGATCGCCACCAGCTGCTGCGTGGCGTCCATCTGCGCCTGCAGCGAGGCTTCCTGCACCGCCGCGGCCACCACGTTGGCGCTCAGCGTGATCTGCGTGGCGAGCAGCTGGTAGCGCACGGCGTCTTCCTGCGCGGTCAGCGATTCCACCGTGCGGCGGTTGAGGCCGAACACGTCGGGCACGTACGACACGCTCACCTGCGGGGTAAACAGGTTGTACAGATAGGCGTTGGAGCTGGGCACCGGCGCCAGCGCGCCGGGCGGATCCTGCTCACGGCTGGCCGAGAGTCCCGCGCTCACGCTGGGCGCATACGCGCCGCGGCCGGATAGCGTGGTCTCGTGCGCCACGGTGAGCGCCGCCTGCGCGGCCTTGAGGTCGTGGTTGTTCGCCAGCGCCTGTTCGATCAGCGCGTTGAGCGGCGCCGAATGGAACGCCATCCACCAGTCTGCAGGCAGCGCGGCACTGCGCTCGAAATGCTGGGCGTCGCCAGCGGCGAGATGCGGCGTGGCGACGGTCGCCTGCGGCGGCTGGGCGGCGTAACTGTCGCTGGCGCGAGCGGTCGGCGGCTTGAAGTCCGGCCCCATCGCGCAGCCGGTCAGCGCCAGCGCGGCGGCCAGCGCACTCGTGCGCAGCCACGCCTTTGGCGGGGACGCGACTACGGCGGCCGGAGCGCGTGCGTTGAGCCAGGGAGAGGGCATCCACAGAGCCTTCAGGGCGAGAATCAGCCCGCGACGCTATAACGTTGCAAACGCTGAGGGAAGGCCTGAATGCAATCGTAAAATCATGCGACGACAAGGGCTTGCGTGCGCAGTTCGTCTGGGCGGGGTCTGTCGTGCATGCAAGGGCCGGCGCGGCGCGCCATCCGCGCGGCCGGCCGGCGGCGTTCCCGCAGGGGGCTCAGCCGTCCAGTTCGCTCCAGCGCGCGTAGGCCGCTTCCAGCTCGGCCTGCAGCTTTGCCACGGCTTCGTTGGCGGCGGTGATCGCGGCGCTGTCCTGCTTGAAGAAGTCCGGGTCGGTCATCGCCTCACCGCGCCTGGCGATCTCGGTTTCCAGCTCCTCGATGCGCTGGGGCAGCAGCTCCAGTTCGCGCTGGTCCTTGAAACTGAGCTTGCGCTTCGGGGCTGCCGCCGACGTGGGCGCCGGCGCGGCGGGCGGATCGTTGCGGGTGAGGCCGGGCTTCGCCGCGGCTGCCGCCACGGCGGCGGCCGCGGCAGGGCGCTGGCGCAGCCAGTCGCTGTAGCCGCCCACGTATTCGCCAATCTGGCCGTTGCCTTCCAGCACCAGCGTGCTCGACACCACGTTGTCGAGGAACGCGCGATCGTGCGACACCAGCAGCAGCGTACCCTGGTAATCGGTGAGCAGTTCTTCCAGCAGTTCCAGCGTCTCGACGTCGAGGTCGTTGGTGGGTTCGTCCATCACCAGCAGGTTCGACGGCTGCGCGAACAGCTTGGCCAGCAGCAGCCGATTGCGTTCGCCCCCGGACAGCCGGGTGATCGGCGCGCGGGCGCGCTCGGGCGAGAACAGGAAATCCTGCAGGTAGCCGATGATGTGCTTGCGGCTGCCGTTGAGCTCGATGAATTCGCGCCCTTCGGCCACGTTGTCCAGCGCGTTGAGCGAGTCGTTGAGCTGCAGGCGGTGCTGGTCGAAGTAGGCGATCTGGATGCCGGTGCCCAGCTCCGCCGTGCCGCGCTGGGGCTTGAGCTCGCCCAGCATGATCTTCAAGAGCGTGCTCTTGCCGGCGCCGTTCGGGCCGATGATGCCGATACGGTCGCCGCGCATGACGGTGGTGGAGAGGTCGTCGATCAGCACGCGGCCGCCGTAGGCCTGATGCACGTGTTCGAGCTCGATCACCTTCTTGCCCGAGGCCTGCGCATTGGCGGCGGTCATCTTCACGTTGCCGCTCAGGTTGCGCCGCTCGGCACGTTCGGCGCGCAGCGCCTTGAGCGCGCGCACGCGGCCTTCGTTGCGGGTGCGCCGCGCCTTGATGCCCTGGCGGATCCACACCTCTTCCTGCGCCAGCTTCTTGTCGAACAGCGCGTTGGCCTGCGCCTCGGCGTGCAGGCGCTCCTCGCGGCGGCGCAGGTAGTTGTCGTAGTCGCCGGGCCAGTCGGTGAGTGCGCCGCGGTCGATCTCCACGATGCGGGTGGCCAGTGCGCGCAGGAAGCTACGGTCGTGGGTGATGAAAAGGATGCTGCCGTCGAACTGCTTGAGGAAGTTCTCCAGCCAGCCGATCGCCTCGATGTCCAGGTGGTTGGTGGGCTCGTCCAGCAGCAGCACGTCCGGCTTGCGCACCAGCGCCTGGGCCAGCAGCACGCGACGCTTCATGCCGCCGGAGAGCGCGTTGAAGTCGGTGTCGGCGGGGAGTTCGAGCTTGGTGATCACCTCGGTGACGCGGCGATCCAGATCCCAGCCGTTCTGCGCCTCGATGGCGTGCTGCACGTCGCCCAGCGCATCGAAGTCGCCTTCGGCGATCAGGTGGTGGTAGCGCGCCAGCAGGTGGCCGAGATCGCCCAGGCCGTCGGAAACCACGTCGAACACGGTGCCTTCGGTGCCCTGCGGCACCTCCTGCGCCATGCGCGCGATCACCACGCCGTTCTGCACGCGGACCTCGCCGTCGTCGGCCTGCAGCTCGCCGGCGATGAGCTTCATCAGGGTGGATTTGCCTTCGCCGTTGCGACCGACGATGCACACGCGCTCGTTGCGTTCGATCGACAGATCGACGTGTTCGAGCAGGAGGGGGCCGCCGATCGAGAAGTCGACGCGCTGCAATTGGATAAGAGACATCCACCCATTGTACGGGGCGGGCACGGTGTTCCGCTGGAACGGGACATGCGGCGCGGGACGCACTGGTCTAGACTCCGGCGGCTGTTCACCTGGAATCGGCATGAATCGCTGGAACGAACGCTACGCAGGCGAGGATTTCCTGTTCGGCACCGCGCCGAACGCCTTTCTCGTGACCCAGCGCGCCCGCCTGCCGCAGCACGGCAAGGCGCTGGCGGTGGCCGACGGCGAGGGTCGCAACGGCGTGTGGCTGGCCGAGCAGGGGCTGGACGTGCTGGCAGTGGATGCTTCCGACGTGGGGCTGGCCAAGAGTCGCCGCCTCGCCGCCGAACGCAACGTTTCCATGGCCTGGGAGCTGGCCGACCTGTCGAACTGGGACTTCGGCCGCGAGCGCTTCGACGTGATCGCCGCGATCTTCATACAGTTCGCCGATCCGGCCCTGCGCACGCGGCTGTTCGCGGGCATGGTGGCGGCGCTCAAGCCCGGCGGAGTGCTGCTGCTGGAGGGCTATCGCCCGGAGCAACTCGGCTACGGCACGGGTGGCCCATCGGAGGTGGCGAACCTGTATACCGAGGTAATGCTGCGCGAGGCGTTCGCTGAGCTGACGATCGAGCACCTGGCCGCGTACGACGCAGCGATTCACGAGGGCAACGGGCACCATGGCATGTCGGCCTTGATCGACCTGGTGGCGCGCAAGCCGGATTGACATACCCGCCGCGCCGATGCGCGGTCGAGGCAGCAGACCTTTTCGGGGGGAAGGGCGATGAAGGGGGCACTGACCGATCGTTACGTGGAGGCCAAGCGCCTCGCGCTGGAAGCCGCCGAGCTGCCGGCCGCCGCACGTGACGCATTCATCACCGAGGCCTGCGCCGGCGACGATGCGCTGGAGCGCGAGCTGCGCTGGATGCTGCGCGCGCTGGACGCCACCCACACCGCCACCTTGCCCGTGCTCTCAGCGATCTCGCCGGATCTCAGCGGGCACGACGCGCAGGCCACCGGGCCGCGCCACTATCGCCTGCTGCGCCATCTCGGCGAGGGCGGCATGGGAACGGTGTACCTGGCCGAGCGCTGCGACGGCGACTTCACCCAGCAGGTGGCGCTGAAGCTGCTCACCGCCGCCGCAGAAGGCTCGCCGATCCTCACCGAGCGCTTCAGTCAGGAACGCAAGCTGCTGGCGCGGCTGGAACACCCCGGCATCGCGCGTCTGCTCGATGGTGGCGTCCTCGCCGACGGCAAGCCGTTCCTGGCGATGGAATACGTGCAGGGCGAGCGGATCGACGCCTGGTGCGACCGCCACGCGCTGGACCTCACCGCGCGCATCACCCTGTTCCTCAAGGTCTGCGCCGCGGTGGAGTACGCGCATCGCAACCTGATCATCCATCGCGACATCAAGCCGGCGAACATCCTGGTGACCGAGGACGGCACGCCGAAGCTGCTGGACTTCGGCATCGCGCGCATCCTCGACGACCAAGCCGACCTGCTGGCCACCGCCACCGCTGCCCACGCGATGACGTTGGCCTATGCCAGCCCCGAGCAGATCGAGCGCCTGCCACTGACCACCGCAGCGGACGTCTATTCGCTGGGCGTGGTGCTCTATCAGCTCGTCGCCGGCCGCCGGCCGTACCAGCATCTGGTCACTCCGCACTTGCTCTCCAACGCCATCGTCACTGGCGACCTCGTGCCGCCGAGCCGTGCTGCGCGACTGGCGCGGGAAGAGGGCGCGCAGCGGGCGCTGCGCGGTCGTGCCGTGCCGCGCGATCTGGACGCCATCGTGCTCAAGGCGCTGCGGCGGCAGGCGGACGAGCGCTACCCCGGCGTCACCGCGCTCGCGGACGACCTGCGGCGCTTTCTGGAGTGCCGCCCGGTGCAGGCACGGCGAGGGCGTCAGTGGTACCGGGTGCGCCGCTACGTGCGGCGCAATCGCTGGCCGCTCGCCGCCGGCGCGGCCTTCGTGCTGGCGATCGTGGCCGGGCTGCTCAGCACGCTGCTCTCCCTGCGCGAGACGCGGGCGGCCCAGCAACTTGCCGAACAGCGCCAACACCAGCTCGAACGCATCGTGGATTTCCAGCAGACCACGCTCGACAGCGTGGACATCGACGCGATGGGGCATGCCATCGACCGCGCGCAGCGCAGCCCGGGAAGCGCTGCGGCGACCGGGTCCACCGACCTCGCGCGGCATGCGCTGGACACCTTCGTGGTGACCCACGCGCTGGATCGCCTCGATCACGATTTCGCCGACGCCCCGCTGCTTGCCGCAGACCTGCGCCAGTCGTTGGCGCGCGTGCTGGTGGGGATCGGCAGCTACGCACATGCGGCGACCGAGCTGGGCAAGGTGCTGACCACGCGCCAGAAACTGGCACCCAATGACGCCACCGCGCTGCTGGGTACGCGCATCGATCTGGCTGGCGTGCGCTTACGGCAGGGCGACACGGCGGCCGCGGCAGTACTGTATGCGAGCGCCTTGAGCACCGCTTCCGCGCGGCCGTTTACCGACCCGCTGCGCACCCAGGCCGAGGCCGGGCAGGCGCGCGTGCTGGTGGCGCAAGGGCATCTGCCCGAGGCGGAGAAGCTGCAGAAGACGCTGTACGACGCGCTGGCGCAGCGGCTGCCGGCCACCGATCCGGAACTGCTGCGGCTGCGTCGCGACCTGATCACCACATTGATAGGCATGGGCCGACGCGACGAGGCGCTGGCCCAGGCCAAGCCGCTGGTGGCGCTCGATCGCACCACCTTCGGCAACGAAGCTCGCGAGACCCTCGATGCGATGGTCACGCTCGCCCAGCTGCAGCATTACCGGCACAACTACGAGCAATCGCTGGTGCTGGCTCGCGAGGTGGCTGCGATCCGCCTGAAGCGCCTCGGCGCGGATCATCCGGACACGCTGCGCGCGCAGCACATGGTGGCGATGGACGAGGTCTACCTGGCGCAGGACGGCCCAGCCTTCGACCGCGCGGGCGCCGATCTGCAGCGCCTGATCGACGCACGCCGGCGCGTGCTGGGGCCGGAGCATCCCGACACGATCGCCTCGATGACGCTGCAGGTGCGCCTGCTTTCCAAGCGCGGCAATGCCGACGGGGTCGACGACGCGGCGCGTCACGGCTTCATGGTTCAGGCGATCGCGCTGGAGCGCCAGATTCTCGCCGCCCACCAGCGGCAACTGGGCGAAGACCACCCCGACACACTGATGGCGCACGGCAGCCTGGCGAACCTGCTCAGCTACGACGGCCAGTACGCCGAGGCCGTACGCGAGGCGCGGCTTACCTTGGCCGGGCAGCAGCGCGTGCTCGGCCCCGAGCATCCGATCGTGTTCGCCACCTACGGCCTGCTTGGCGACATCGAAGTAGACGCCGGCCATTGGGCACAGGCCCGCGCACCCTACGAAAAAGCCCTGGCCGGTCGCGACAAGGTGCTGGGTGCAGACGACGCGCTCACCCTGGAGACCGCCGGACGCCTGTACGAAGTGCTCGATCAACTGCACGACGCGCCCGCGGCGCTGGCGGTGCGCCAGCGCTACCTCGATCCCCTCGTGGCGAAAGATCCGGCCACCCTCAACGCCAGCCTGAAGGACGTACGCCGATCCGCGCTGGAGGTGCTGCGCACGGGGAAGGCGCAGCTGACGCCCTGAATCGCCGCACGGATCGTTCGACCGCACGGCTGCGTAAAACGAAACGGGCCGTATGAGCGGCCCGTTTCGGTGCTTTATTCAACGTCGCGGCGGCGCTGGCCGCCAGCGCGTTACTTCAACTTGGCGTCGGCGCGCAGCGCGTCGGCCTTGTCGGTCTTTTCCCAGGAGAACGCGGTGTAGGTGCTGCCGTCGGCGGCCTTCACCTCGTACGGCGTGCGGCCGAAGTGGCCGTAGCTGGCGGTCTGCTGGTACATCGGGTGGATCAGGTCGAGCATCTTGATGATGCCGTACGGGCGCAGGTCGAAGTGCTTGCGGATCAGCTTCTCGATCTTGTCGTCGGCGATCTTGCCGGTGCCGAAGGTGGTGACCGAGATCGAGGTCGGCTCGGCCACGCCGATGGCGTAGCTCACCTGCACCTCGCAGCGGTCGGCGATGCCGGCGGCCACGATGTTCTTGGCGACGTAGCGCGCGGCGTAGGCGGCCGAGCGGTCGACCTTGGACGGATCCTTGCCGGAGAACGCGCCGCCGCCGTGACGGGCCCAGCCGCCGTAGGTGTCGACGATGATCTTGCGGCCGGTGAGGCCGCAGTCACCCACCGGCCCGCCGATGACGAACTTGCCGGTCGGGTTGATGTGGTACTTGGTGCTCTTGTGCAGCAGCTTGGCCGGCAGCACGGGCTTGAGGATGTACTCGCGCACCGCCTCGATCAGGTCCTTCTGCTTCACGCCCGGGTCGTGCTGGGTCGACAGCACCACGGCGTCGATGGCGGTGGCCACGCCGTTCTCGTAGCGCAGGGTGACCTGGCTCTTGGCGTCCGGACGCAGCCACGGCAGCGGCGAGTTCTTCTTCTTGCGGACCTTCGCCTGCTGCTCGACCAGGCGGTGCGAGTAGTAGATCGCCGCCGGCATGAAGTCCTTGGTCTCGTTGGTGGCGTAGCCGAACATCAGGCCCTGGTCGCCGGCGCCCTGTTCCTCGGGCTTCTTGCGGTCCACGCCCTGGTTGATGTCGGGCGACTGCTTGCCGATCAGGTTGAGCACGCCGCAGGTCTCGCCGTCGAAGCCGACTTCGCTGGAGTTGTAGCCGATGTCGACGATGACCTTGCGGGTCAGCGCCTCGAGGTCGATCCACGCGCTGGTGGTGACTTCGCCGGCCACGATGGCCACGCCGGTCTTCACCAGGGTCTCGCAGGCGACGCGCGCGCGCGGATCCTGCGCGAGGATCGCGTCGAGGACGGCATCGGAAATCTGGTCGGCGACCTTGTCCGGGTGGCCTTCGGAGACCGACTCGGAGGTGAAGAGATGGCTGCTCATCGTGGGTTATATCCTTCCTTTCGGATGAAGAGATAGAAACGGGTCGCGCATCATACAACGGCCGCTCCGGCTTTGCAGGCAGGCCCGGCGCCCGGGCGTCCATCCGTTCAGCCGTCTGGACGGCCGCACGCTGCCTCGCTCAGATCAACTCGCAGCGGTTGCGCCCGCCGCGCTTGGCGCGGTACAGCGCGCCGTCCGCCCGCTCGAAGGCGCTGTCGGGCGAATCGTCGCCGCGCAGTACGGTGAGGCCACACGAGAGGGTGATGCGCACCGGTCGCTGCTGGCCGTGGAAGCCCAGGCTCTCGATCCGCTTGCGCAGCGATTCGGCCACGCGCATGGCCGCTTCCGCGCCCATGCCCGACAGCACCACCACGAATTCCTCGCCGCCGTAGCGGGCCAGCAGGTCGTCCGAGCGCAGCCCGGCGCGCAGCTGCTCGGCGACGATGCGCAGCGCGCGGTCGCCGGCGGCGTGACCGAAGCTGTCGTTGATCTCCTTGAAGCGGTCGATATCGAGCACCAGCAGGCTGACCTCGCCGCCTTCCTGCGCAATGCGCAGGCAGGCGTCGGCCATGTGCTGCTCGAACACCAGGCGGTTGGCGACGCCGGTAAGCGGGTCGGTGGAGGCCAGCGCCTGCTCGTGGCGCAGCGTGGCTTCCATCGCCTGGGTCGATCGCTCCAGCTCGCGGATGCGCTGGCCCATCTGCTCGGTGCGCGCCTGCCATTCGCGTTCGCGCGCGGCCTCGCGTTGGCGGAAGGTTTTCAGGTGCCCGCTGATCGCACCCAGGCGCTGCTGCACCTCGACCTGCAGCTCGCTCAGCTCCCGCGCCTGCGCGACCTGCTCGGTGAGCGCGCGGATCTCGCCGAGCACCTCGTGATCGAGCTGGTCGCGGGCGCTCTCGCCGTCGCGATGGGACATGTCTTCGCGGGCGAGGTAGACGGCCAGCTCTTCCAGCTGTTCGGTGACGTGCTTGAGCAGCCGCTCGGCGGCGGCGCGCGCCTCGCCGATGCGATGGCAGTGGCGGTTCACCAGCGTGGCCACGGCCTCGGCCTGCACCGCCAGCGTGGCGGCATCGGCGCAGCCCTGGATGGTGTCGCGCAGGGCGTTCAGCCGCTCGACCGCGTCGTCGTCCAGGCGCAGGCGGTCGACCAGGGCCAACAGCACCTGTCCGGTGGAGAGCGCTTCGGTGAACGGATGCGGCGGCGGGGCCGGGGCCCCGGGCGCTGCCGGGGCCGGCTCGTCCAGCGCCTTGATCGCTTCGCCAAGGTCCGAAAGCAGCGCCTCAAGGCCGGGCTCGTCGACCACGTCGCGTACCTGCCGGCGGATGTCGCCCAGGCTCGCGTCCAGTGCGGCGGCGCGGCCATCGGCGGCGTAGGTGAGCCGCGTTACCAGTCGGCGCAGCAGGGAATCCAGGCGCAACCAGCGTGCCTCGCTGCGTTCGAGCTGCTCGATCGCCTGCTGCTGGGTACGCGTGCTGGAACTCGATTCCATAGGGCCGGACGATTCGTTGGACGCGTTATCGTACGCGTCCGCGACAAGCAGTGCCTACGGGCGCGATCGCGTCGCGTCGGTGCGGCGCGCGCTCAGGCCGCGACGCTGAAACTTGCGAACTCGCCGGCGGCCAGCGCTGCGAAGTAGCGCTCGGTAAGCGCCAGTTGCTCGTGCGCCGTCTCGGCGCGGTTCACCACCTGACGGAACGCGGCGTTCTCCGGACGATCCTTGGCGTACCAGCCCAGGTGCTTGCGGGCGATGCGCACGCCGGCCAGCTCGCCGTAGAACGCATGCAGGTGTTGCAGGTGGCCGAGCAGAATCGCGCCCACCTCGGCCGGCGTCGGCTCGGGCAGCTTCTCTCCGGTGGCGAGGTAGTGGGCGATCTCGCGAAAGATCCACGGCCGCCCCTGCGCGCCGCGGCCGATCATCACGGCGTCGGCGCCGGTGACGTCGAGCACGTGCCTGGCCCGTTCCGGCGTGGTGATGTCGCCGTTGGCCAGCACCGGGATGCCGATGCTCGCCTTCACCGCGGCGATGGTCTCGTACTCCGCTTCGCCCTCGTACTTGTCCGCCCGCGTGCGCCCGTGCACCGACAGCGCGGCGATGCCGCTGTCTTCGGCGATGCGCGCGATGGAGAGCGCATTCTTGTGGTCGCGATCCCAGCCGGTGCGGATCTTCAGCGTCACCGGCACCTCGACTGCCTCGACCACTGCCCGGCAGATGCGCGCCACCAGCGGCTCGTCCTGCAGCAGGGCCGAGCCGGACCACACGTTGCACACCTTCTTGGCCGGGCAGCCCATGTTGATGTCGATGATCTGCGCGCCGTTGGCGACGTTGAAACGCGCCGCCTCGGCCAGCATCGCCGGGTCGTAGCCGGCGATCTGCACGCTCACCGGTTCCGGTTCGCCGGCGTGATCCATACGCCGCAGCGACTTGCGGGTGTGCCACAGCGTGGGGTCCGCCGTGGTCATTTCCGACACGGCCAGGCCCGCGCCCAGCCGCTTGCACAGCAGGCGGAACGGCTTGTCGGTGACGCCCGCCATGGGCGCAAGCACCACGGGCGGTTCGATGCGGTAAGGGCCGATCTGCATCCGCCCAGTTTACCTCCTGCCCGTCGGCTCAGCGCCGGCGACGCGTGCGAGCGCGCCAGAACAGGAAGCCGGTGGTGACGAAGAAGGCCGGCAGCACGCCGCAGGCGATCACCACGCCGCGGTATGCCCAGCCGCCCACCGTGCCCGCATGCAGCGGATAGATCATGCCGTCGATGCGGGCCGCGGTGTCACCGGCGCTGGCGTCGCGCACGGCCAGTACCCGGGGCGTGTAGGGATCGAGCCAGATCATGCTGCGCCCGGTGGCGTTCCACTCGCCCGGGGCATGCGCCCGCACGATGACGGTGGCGTCGTCGGCCCCACCGAAGCCGATGCGCGACAGCGCCGCGTGCGGCAGCGCCGATTGCGCGGCCGCGAGCAGGGCCGCCCACGGCACGGGTGCATCGCGCCGCGCCACTGGGTCCGGCGGCGCTGCGACTGTGCCACGGCCGAAGGCCGCCTCCAGTCCACGCCGGGTGGCGCCGTGATAGACCATCAGCGTGCCGGTGAGGGTCACCAGCAACAGCAGCGGCAGGGTGAGCGCACCCAGCGAGCGGTGCCAGGTGAGCCAGCGGCGCACGGGGGGCTGCGCATAAGGACGCAGGTGCGCGCGCAGCCGCCCGCGGGCCGGCCACCACAGGACGAGGCCGGACGCGAGCAGGCCAAGCGCGATCCCGCCGAGTACGCCGAGCAGGCTTTCGCCGGTGCGTCCGGCGAGCAGATGGGTGTGCCAGTTGCGCAGGATCAGCAGGGCATCGCGTGAGGCGTCGCGCGTCAGCAGCAGCTCGCCGGTGGCCGGGTCGAGGTAGCGCCGCGTGCCGTTGTCGAAATACAGCTGCCACACCGGCAGCCCGGCATCGGGCAGGTCCGCCGCGCGCAGGCCGCGTGGCGCCCACTCGTGCGCGATGCGTGCCAGCACCTGCGCCTGCTGCGTGGGCGAAGGCGGCGCATGGCCGGTCAGTGCCGGATGCGCCAGGCGCAGCAGTGGCTCCTGCAGGGCGAGCACGCTGCCGCTGAGCGCGATCAACGCGAACACCAGGCCGACGCTCAGGCCCAGCCACAGGTGCAGGCGCTTCAGCCAGAGCTTGAGGCCAGCGCGTTGGGGGCGAGCGTCGGGCACGTTCAGAACGTCTGCTGCCATCCCAGCGACACCGTGCGGCCGCGGCCGGCAAAGTAGCTCGCGTCGTCGCCCACGGTCTGCGACACGTAGTTGATGTACTGGCGGTTGGCCAGGTTCTGCACGCCCAGGGTCCATTCGCCGGCGCGGCCGGCATTCCAGCGCAGGTAGGCATCGGCCGTGGTGTAGCCGTCGAAGTGTCCGCTGCGCCGGCCCAGCGTGGCGAAATCGCGGCTGGCCAGGCGCGACACCTGCAGGTAGCTCGACCACTCGCCGCTCCACTGCTGGGTCCAGCTGAGGTTGAGGCGGTTTGGCGCGATGTTTGCGCCGTCCAGATCGGAGTCGACGCGGCCGTCGCCGTTGCGGTCGGAGCGGCCGTGGTTGATCGCGTAGCTCATTGTCAGCTGCGTGCCGGCAAGCGGCTTCCACCCGACGCGCGCTTCCCATCCGCTGATCTCGATGCGCTGGCGGGCCACGTTGTAGACCTGGTTGGCGGCGTCGAACACCAGCACCGAGCCCAGCCGGGAGGTGGAGGTGTAGTGGCTGAGCCGGGTGGTGAAGCCGCCGTCGGCGTACTCGGCGCCCGCCTCGCGGTTGTCCGACACCACCGGCTTGAGATCGAGGAAGTCGGCCACGTTCTGGCCCGGCACGCTTATCGCGCGCAGCACGCGGCCCACGTCCGGCAGGGTGTAGCCCTCGGCATAGCTGGCGAACAGGTTCAGCCGGTCGTTGAGGTACCAGACCGCGCCGAGGTTCGGCAGCGTCTTGCTGAAGCGGGTGGAGCCGCCCTGCACGGTTACGCCGTTGTAGAAGGCGAGGGTGCGGAAGGTCGGCACGTCCAGCCAGCCATGCTCCTGGCGCAAGCCGCCATTCAGCGACAGCGAGGGCAACACCCAGAGTTCAGCCTGGAGGAACGGCGCCCATCCGGTGTAGGTGCTGTCCGGCACCCAGTTGCGGCCGGTCTGCACCAGTTCCTGATGGGTGGTGTCGCGGTAGCCGTCCACGCCGGCCAGCAGGTTCAGGTGGTCGTCGAACAGTCCGCTGCGCGACCACGACAACCGCGCGCCGCGCTTGAGCGACACGTTCTGCGACTGGTCGAAGATGGTGCTGCCGTAGGCGGGATCCTGAAAGGTGCCGAAGGTGCCGCCGCCGAACAGTTCGCGGTTGGCCTGGTAGTACAGCTGCGCGCGCAGCTCGCCGCCGGCCAGGTGCGGGTCGCGGTAATCCAGGCTGGTGGTGAGCACCCGATTACGCGGGGCATCGCCGGGCTGCGGCTGGCGGATCGAGGTGGTAGGCAGGGCCGCTGCCATGTCGCCCGGCACCGCGGTGTAATCGCCGTTGCCCTGCAGCTGGAAGCGGTTCACCGTGAGCTGCAGCCGCCGTTCGCCGGCAAAGTCGTAGCCGAGCTTGGCGAACAGGTCGTGGCTGGACGAATCCATCAGGTCGCCCTGGGTACCGTCTACGCCGATCAACCGGCCGTGCGCGTCTGAGTACATGCCGCGCTCGCGCGCGGACACGCCCACCACCGCGTCGAATGCCCCCTGCCGCGCCCCCAGCACGTACGAGCCGCCGTAGCCGAGGCCGTCGGTGCCGCGCGTCGGGGCGCTGGCATCCAGCGCCACGCGCTGGGTGATACCGTCCTTGTCCGGAGCGCGCCGGGTGATGATGTTGATGATGCCGCCGGCGGCGCCAAGCCCCTGCAGAGCGTTGGAACCCTCGACGATCTCGATGCGCTCGATCATCGCCGGATCGATCGTGTACGCATCGCGCGAACCGTTGCGCAGCGGGCTGGACTGCGGCACGCCGTCGATCATGTACAGCGGACTGCGCCCCCGCAGGGTTTCGCCGCGGCTGGACAGTTTCTGGGTGGCGGGCGAGAAGGAGGGCAGCAGGGCGCCGATCGCCTGCGACAGGTCCGGCGTCAGGGCCAGTTGCTGGCGCAGCTCTTGCTGGTCGATCACGGTGATCGTCATCGGCAGCGCGCCCTGGCTGCGCGGCATGCGCAGCGTGCTTTCGGACACCTCGACGCGCTGCAATTGCACCGTCTGCGGGGCCTCGGCGGCGTGGGACGGGACAGCCAGCGCGCACAGGACGGCCAAGGCAACGGGGGGGACAGCAGACATGCGGCAACTCCAGACGAAATCCAGAGAATCTTAACGAGAACGATTCGCAACTACAACAATCGAGGGGTTCGATCCTGGCGGAGCGCTTGCCGTGGGCGCGCCGGCGCAGAATGATGCCGCCAGGGGCGAACACACAGGGGCGGGCGATGCGAGGCTGGGTATGGGCTGCCGGGCTGCTGCTCGCGCCGCTGGCGTGGGCCGACCAGGTACCGCCGCGTTACGCCGAGCACGATCGGGCACTCACCGAGCCGCAGGCGGTGATCCAGCGGGTGCGCCAACGGCTGGATCGCGACGAGGCGCTGGACCCCGCGCACGAGCGCGAAGCGCTGTGGTGGATGGGCACGGCTGGCATCAACATCGGCGATGACGCCGCGCTGGTCGAGGCGACGCTGCGGCTGGACAGCCTGGCCCATGCCCATCATGACGCGGCCGCCGCGGCCGCCGCCGGTTTCCTGCGGGCGCGCCACCTGTTCGAATCGGGCGGACAGGGTGGACTGGCCGAGGCCCTGCGCGCCGCGGCGCAGGTGCAGGACACCCACGACGACGCGCTGGCCGCCTGGGCCACGTTCCAGCTCTGCGATGCCTACACCATGGACGAGAACGCCGAAGGCGCCGTGCCGGTGTGCCTGCGCGCCGAAACCGCCTATCGGCGGCTAGCCGATTCGTGGGGCATGGCCGAGGCCGAGAACGATCTCGGCATCAACTACGCCAGCCAGCAGCGGATCGACGACGCCGTGGCGATGTACCAACGCTCGCGCCAGCACTTCAGCGCTCTCGGCGCGGACGCCTGGGCCGCCTCGGTCAGTGACAACCTGGCGCGGGTGGAACTGCAGCGCGGCCGGCCGGCTGCAGCGCTCGCGCTGTCGCAGGAGTCGCTGTCGCAGGAGGAGGCCAGTGGCCGCGTCACCGACGCGCTGCTCTCTCGCGCCAACATCGCCCGCACCTACGCGGCGCTGGGCCAGCCGGAGCAAGCGCTGCGCCGCATCAGCCGCACCGTCGAGGATGCGCGCCGTGCCGGCAAGGACGGCCTGTTGCCCGACCTGCTGCAGACGCGCAGCGAAATGGCCGAGCAGGCCAAGCACTACCGGCAGGCACTGGCCGACGCGCGCGAAGTGATCCGGCTGATCTCGGCGCGCCGCACGCCTGCTTCGCGCACGGCCGAGGCGACGTTGGAAGCGCGCTACGCCGAGCGCGAGCGCGAGTTGCGGATCCGCGAGCTGGAGCGCGAGAACCGCCTGAAGGATTTCGCGCTGAAGGCCGCCCAAGCCGAGACGGCACGTCGCGACGAGGCGCAGCGTCGACAGGAACTGTCCGGCCGGATGAGCTGGCTGGTGACCGCCGCGATGCTGGTGGTCGCGCTGCTGCTGTATCTGCTGCTGAGCAACCAACGGCGGCATGCCGCGGCCTTGCGCGAGCAGGCCCTGCGCGATCCGCTAACCGGGGTGGACAACCGCCGCGCGTTCCTCGAACAGGCCTCGGCGCTGGTGGCGCATCGGCCGCCAGCGGGCGTCCCGGCGCACGTGCTGATGCTGATCGACTTCGACCACTTCAAGCGCATCAATGACGGCGCCGGCCATCCGCAGGGCGATCGCGTGCTGGTGGAGGTGTCGGCGTTCCTGCGCGAGACGGTCGGCCCGCAGGGCCAGGTCTCGCGCATCGGTGGCGAGGAATTTGCGGTGCTGTGCCCGACGTTGGGCGCCGACGCCGGCATGCGCCTGGCCGAAAGTCTGCGCGCCGGCGTCGCGGCCCTGCCACTACCCGCCGAAGCCGGTGCGGGGCACATCACGGTAAGCATCGGTGTGGCGCTGTTCGAAGCGGCACGCCATCGCGATCTGGATGGCTGGATGCGCGCCGCCGACGCGGCGCTCTACTCGGCCAAATCGTTTGGCCGCGACCGCGTGGTCGCCAGCACGCTGGTGGGTTGACCCGTCCGCTCAGTGCGCCAGGCTGGCGCTGCCGCCCAGCCCCTCGCCGCGCACGTGCCGGTGGCGGAACAGCAGCAGGAACAGCACCGCGACCACTGCCGCGTACAGCGCGAAGCTGATCCAGATGCCGTGCCAGTCCTTGGTGCCGTCGGGCGCGGTGAAGAACACCTCGATCACCACGCCGGAGATCGAGCTGCCGAGTACAGCGCCGATGCCGTTCGTCATCATCATGAACAGGCCCTGCGCGCTGGCGCGGATCGCCGGGTCGCTCTGCGACTCCACGAACAAGGAGCCCGAGATATTGAAGAAGTCGAACGCCATGCCGTAGACGATGCACGACAGGACGATCATCCACAGCCCCGGGCCGGGATTGCCGTAGGCGAACAGGCCGAAGCGCAGCGCCCATGCCGCCATCGAGATGAACATCACCGTCTTGATGCCGAAGCGCTTGAGGAAGAACGGGATCGCCAGGATGAACAGCGTTTCGGACACCTGCGAGATCGACATGATGATCGCCGGGTATTTCACCGCGATCAGCCCCTGGTATGCGGGGTTGCTGGCGAAGTCGTGCAGGAAGGTGTCGCCATAGGCATTGGTCAGCTGCAGCGCCGCGCCCAGCAGCATCGCGAAGATGAAGAAGATCGCCATCTTGGTGTTCTTGAACAGCTTGAACGAGGTCAGTCCCAGCGTGTCCAGCAGCGAGCGACGAGCGGTGACGGCGGCGAGGCGATCGAGCTTGGGCGGGCACGGCGGCAGGGCGAATGCGTACAGACCCAGCACCAGCGCCGCGCCGGCGGCGACGTAGAACTGGCCGGAGGTGGTCTCCAGGTGCAGCAGGCTCACCGTCCACAGCGCGGCGATGAAACCCACCGTGCCCCACACGCGGATCGGCGGAAAAGTGGTCACCACATCCAGCCCGTCACGCTTGAGCGCGTTGTAGGCCACCGCGTACGACAGCGCGATGGTGGGCATGTAGCAGCACATGTTCACCAGCATCACCCAGAACAGCACGCCGGGCCGGTCGATCGTTGGCACGATGCACAGCACGATGGCGCCGAGGATGTGCAGCAGGCCGTAGAGCTTCTCGGCGTTGATCCACTTGTCCGCCACCACGCCCATCAGCGAGGGCATGAACAGCGAGGCGATGCCCATGGTGGAGAAGATCGCGCCGAACTGCGCGCCGCCCCAGTGACGGTTCTGGAACCAGTACGCGCCGATGGTGATCAGCCACGCCCCCCAGACGAAGTACTGCAGGAAATTCATCACTACCAGGCGGAACTTGATACTCATCGGGGCTCTTCGTGCGGCGTATGGAAAGGGGCGCTGCTGGCGCACGCCGCGCCGAACGCGGCAAGCGCCGTTCGACCGGATCGTGACGTGAGGGCGTTCCCCGGGAGCCGACCCGCGCGAGCGGTTGTCAGGCGCGTGGCAGCGTAGAGGAGCGGGCACGCGCGGGGCAAGCTGCGCTGCGGGCCGCGCGCGGCGGTCTACACTGCGCGGCCCATCGCACCGGTTTCGCCTCATGCCGCTGTTCTTCACGATCGCCCTGGTGCACCTGCTGGCGCTGGCCAGCCCGGGACCGGACTTCCTGTTCGTCTCGCAGACGGCGGCCAGCCGTCCGCGCACGCAGGCGCTGGCCGGCGTGCTGGGCATTGCGTTGGGGATTGCCGTGTGGGCGGCGCTGGCCCTGCTCGGCCTGCACGTGTTGCTGCACCGGCTGGCCTGGCTGCAGCGCACGGTAGCGATCGTTGGTGGTGCCTATCTGCTGTGGATGGGATTCCAGCTGCTGCGCGCGGCGTGGCAGCCATCTGGTGCGACTTCGGCAAGCGCGCCGCCGCTGCCTTCCGGCGTGTGGCACAGCCTGCGCGCGGGCTTGCTCACCAATCTGGCCAATCCGAAAGCCGTGATGTACTTCGCCAGCGTGTTCTCCGCGCTGGTGGGGCCGGCTGTCACTGCGGCCACGCGCTGGCAACTGTGGCTGCTGGTGACAGCCGAGTCGCTGGCCTGGTTCGCCCTGATCGCCTCGCTGTTCGCGCTGCCGCGCATGCGTCGCGCCTACCTGCGCCGCGCGCGCACCATCGACGCGCTCGCCGGGGGCGTCTTCGTTCTGTTCGGGCTGCAGCTGATGCTCGGCTGAGCCCGAGCGGGTGCGGCGGGTGCGAGGATCGCAGGACGTGCGTGTGCAGCGGCTACTCCGCCTCGAAGGCGCTACGCAGCCAGTGCATCTGCGCGGCATCGCCGAGGCCGTCGTAACTGACCACGTCGAAGCGGCAGGCGCGCTGCGCATGCTGCGGATGCGCGGCCAGCCACAGCGAGGCGGTGCGCAGCAGCTTGTCGCGCTTGCTGCGGGTGATTGACGCCGCGGCGCTGCCGTGGCCGCGCGCGCCGCGCTGGCGCACTTCCACGAACACGATGGACTCACCTTCACGCATCACCAGATCGAGCTCGCCGTGGCGGGTGGTGTAGTTCTGCGACAGCAGGCGCAGGCCCTGGCGTTCGAGCTCGCGCCGGGCGCGCTCTTCGAAGCTCGCACCGGCTGCGCGCATCAGGGCGTGTTGCTGCCCACGCTGCCGGCGGGCGCTGGCAGCGTGTTGACCGGTACGTCAGCGGGCGGCGCGGCGGAGGGGGCGTCGTCCATCTGCAGGCTGCCGGTCAGTGGGCGCGCCACCCCATCGGTGAATTTTGCCCACACAAGCACGCGCCGCACGCGGCCGAACTGGTCGGCGGTGAGCTGGCCGGTGGCGCCGGGCAGGTAGCTGCCGGGATGATCGCGCAGCCACTCCAGGTACGGGGCGAGATTCCACGCATCCATGCCGAACGCGAACAGGCGCGCGGCGCTGCCGGTGGCTGCGGGCAGCAGCGCAGCCATGCCCGCGTGTGGCGGCAGGCCCGGCTGGGCGTCGAACAGCCACGGCGCGTCGCAGAACTCGACGCCTTCCAGGTCGCGGTCGTCACCGGCGTCGTCGCTGCCCGCGTAGATGTGCGAGGTGGCGAACACCGGCAGGGTGATCCGACGGATGCGCAACTGCGGCAGCAGCAGGCGCGCCTGTTCCGGCCGCATGCTGATGAAGACAGCCGCGCCCGGATTGTCTGCCGCGATGTTCATGCCGGCGATGGTGTCGCCGAAGTTCACACCGCTGGTGGGCAGGCCGCGCTGCATGACCACCTGACCGCCGCGAGCGAGCAGCTCGGCCTTGAATGCATCGGCCGCGCGCTGGGCGAAATCGTCGGCGGAGATGATCACGTACGCCGTGTGCAGGCCACGCTCGATCAGGTGATCGGCCGCCTGGGCGCCCTCGGTTTCCGGCAGCAGGCCGAACTCGGTGACGCTGGCCGAGGGCATCGCCTTGTCGTCGGGATGGTTGAGGGCGAGTACCGGCACCGGCAGCCGGCTCTGGCCGATCACCGCACTGACCTCGGCGCGGGTCAGTGGGCCGATCACCAGCTGCGCACCGTCGCGCACCGCCTGTTGATAGGCCTTCACGGCGCTGTCCGCGCTGCCGCCGCTGTCGTAGACATGCAGTTCGGCGCGCGGCGCATGGTTGCGGCTGGCGTCGGCGTAGGCGGCGAAGAAGCCCTCCCGGATAGACGAGGAGGCGCCGGCCAGTTCGCGCGTGGCCGGCAGCAGCAGGGCGATCTGGCTGGGCATGCGGTAGCCCTCGCGCACGTTGGCATCCGCGCCGGGCAGCATCGTGCCGACCGGCTGGTTCAACTCCGGCTGCGGATGGGCGACAGTAACGCCCTGCTGCGAGAGCGCCTCGTTGATCCACGGCAGCATCCGGTCGGTGCGCGTCATCGCGCCGGCCCGCCGCTGCAGCTCGGCCACGCCCAGGCGACCGAGCAGGCTGAGCACCTGGCGCTGGTTCTGTGCGCGGTCCAGCCCGCTCAAGGCATCGTCCATCTGCACGCGGGTGCGCGCGGCGCCCCACGGATCGCCGCTGGCATCGAGCGCGCGGGCGCGCAGTTCCAGCAAACGCAACTGCAGCGCCTGCGGCACGCGCAGACCCGGTTGGGTGGTGAGGGCGAGCGCAGCGCGCGGATCACCGTGGTGCAGGGCGATCTCGGCGCGAAGCAGATCCAGGCGTACCGGCTCGTCGTCGGTCAGCCGCTCCCGACGCACGTCAGCCAGCACGCTGGCGGCGCGATCGAGCTCGCCTTCCTGGCGATACGTCTCGGCCGCGTTCAGGCGGTAACTGTCGGCGTGTGCGGCGTTGGCTGACGCAAGGGCGAGATAGGCCTGCGCGGCCTGTTCGAACTGACCCTGCTGGCGCAGTGCGTCGGCATTCTGAATCGCGCTGATTTCCGCGGGCGAACGCTTGGTGGCCGTGGGCACGCAGGCAGTGAGCGCAAAGCTGATCAGCAGGGCGAGGCCGGCAGCGCGGTACAGGCGCATGGAAAGTCCCTTGATGTGGAGGTGAGTCATGATCGAACGGGTCGGACTGCGCGATGATAGACGATCAATCCGCCGCACCGCGGCCGTAAGGATTTCCCGATGTCCCGTGTTCAACCCGGCTCGCTGTGGGTGGTCGCCACGCCGATCGGTCATCGCGACGACTTCACCGCCCGCGCAGTGCAGACACTTCGTCAGGTGGCGGTGATCGCTGCCGAAGATACCCGCCACAGCCGGCCGCTGCTTCAGCACTATGGCATCGACACGCCGCTGGTGGCGCTGCACGAGCACAACGAGCGCGAGGCAGTCGATGCGCTGGTGCAGCGCATGCTCGGCGGCGAATCGGTGGCACTCATCTCCGATGCCGGGACGCCGTTGATCAGCGATCCGGGGTTTCGCCTGGTGCGTGCGGCGCGCGCTGCCGGCGTGCGTTGCGTGCCGGTGCCCGGCGCCTGTGCGGCGATCGCGGCGCTGTCGGTTGCGGGCCTGCCGAGCGACCGCTTCGTGTTCGAGGGCTTTCTTCCACCCAAGTCCGCGGCGCGACGCACGCGTCTGCAGGAGCTGGCCGGAGATCCGCGCACGCTGATCTTCTACGAGTCCTCGCATCGCGTGGCGGAGAGCCTCGCCGATATGCGTGAGGTGTTCGGCGGCGATCGCGAGGCGGTGCTGGCGCGCGAACTGACGAAGCTGTTCGAGACGGTGATCGGGGAACCTCTCGATGATCTGGCGGCACGCGTCGCGGCCGATCCCGACCAGCAGCGCGGCGAGTGCGTGCTGCTGGTGGCCGGGCGCGGCGAGGAAGTGGACGCGCGGCTGGCCGAGGGGCAGCGGGTATTTGCGATCCTGCGCGAGGAACTGCCACCGGCAAAGGCGGCGAAGCTGGCCGCGGCGATCAGCGGTGCGCCACGCAAGCTTCTGTACGAAACATAAGAGCGCACCCTGGGCGCGAATGCTCCTGCTCTTAAAGGAAGAGGTCAGGACGAAAAGCATCGCGCACGGGGTGCGCTCCTACTAGACTCGTCGCTGGAGTCGGCCGGACAGTCGCGTCGCACGCAAGTGCATCGAGGAAAGTCCGGGCTCCGCAGGGCAGAGTGCCAGGTAATTCCTGGGCGGCGTGAGCCGACGGCCAGTGCAACAGAGAGCAGACCGCCGAACGGCATCTTCG
Source organism: Dyella sp. (assembly GCF_051962475.1). GTDB lineage: Bacteria > Pseudomonadota > Gammaproteobacteria > Xanthomonadales > Rhodanobacteraceae > Dyella_A. The sequence continues at coordinate 32,942 of NZ_JBQCCF010000042.1, read as the reverse complement.
GATGCGCGTGGTAAGGGTGAAAGGGTGCGGTAAGAGCGCACCGCGTACGGGGCCAACGCCGTACGGCACGGTAAACCCCACTCGGAGCAAGACCAAATAGGGGGACGATAACGCGGCCCGCGTTGTTCCCGGGTAGGTCGCTGGAGCCAGGTGGCGACGCCTGGCCGAGAGGAATGACTGTCACGCCGCAAGGCGTACAGAACCCGGCTTACAGGCCGACTCCACCTTTCACCACCCCGGGCGGGTCACTGCCCGGGGTTTTTTTCGTGGGAAGCCAGGCGGATGAACGGCCGGTTCATGCGCAGGGGCCGGCTTTGGGCGCCGTGAGGGCATGGCAGGAAAAGCAAAAACCCCTGTCATTCAAGCGCCTTGCCTTGCTTTCTCATGTAAGGGGTGAATTGTCGTCACCTCTTTGCCTTTACTCCTTGATTCACAAAAGAAATTCCCTTGACAGTCTTAGGGGGCGAGACTATCGTGGGTTTCAGTGTGAAATCGTGGGATTTAGTGGAGTCATCGCGTCGTGTTCCAGGGCGAAACCGCCATCACCGTTGACGACAAGGGCCGGCTGGCCATCCCGACCATGTATCGGGAGCTGGTCGCGGGTACCTGCGCCAATCGTCTGGTGATCACCTACAACCCCTTCGAACACGGTTGCCTGTGGCTGTTTCCGTACGCGGAGTGGGAACGGGTGCGGGACCAGGTGAATGCGCTGCCCAGCGTGAAGGCGGCCCATCGCAACATGCAGATGAAGCTGGTGGGTGCGGCGGCGGTGGTCGAGCCGGACGGTGCGGCGCGAATCCTGTTGCCATCCAGCCAACGCGGCACCACCGGCATCGAGAAGCGGGCGGTACTGCTGGGCATGGGCAACAAGTTCGAGTTGTGGAGCGAGCAGGCCCATCTGGCCAAGATCCGCCAGACCATCGGCGAAGACGACATCACCAGTGACATGGCCGAACTGCGCCTCTGAGTTTTCAGGCGGTGCAGCGACAAAGTGCGGGACGGGAGCGGGAGTGCGGGATGGCCCAGAGCCGGAATACAAATTCAGGCTCGGCGCCGCTGCAGCACATTCCGGTGATGCTGGGCGAAGCTGTGGAGGGTCTCGCCGTGAAAGCGGGCGGGCGCTATCTGGATGGCACGTTTGGACGCGGCGGTCACGCCCGCGCCGTGCTGTCGCGCCTGGGTCCCGACGGCCGCCTGCTGCTGATGGATCGCGATCCGCAGGCGATCGCCGCAGCCGAGGCCGCCTTCGCCGATGACCCCCGGGTGTCGATCCGCCACGCCAATTTCTCCAGCCTCGCCGAGTGGGACGAGACCGCCGCGGGGCTGGACGGCATTCTGCTCGACCTGGGCGTGTCCTCGCCGCAGCTGGACGAGGCCGCGCGCGGTTTCAGCTTCATGGCCGATGCGCCGCTGGACATGCGCATGGACACCACCCAGGGCGAGAGCGCGGCCGAGTTCCTGGCCCGCGCCGACGAGCGCGAGATCGCCGACGTGCTGTGGCAGTTCGGCGAGGAACGTCACGCCCGACGCATCGCCCGCGCCATCGTCGCCGACCGCGACGCCACCCCGTTCACCCGCACCGGTCAGCTGGCCGCGCTGATCGAGCGCGTGGTCGGTCGCCGCGAGCCGGGCAAGCACCCGGCCACGCGGAGCTTCCAGGCCTTGCGCATCCGCGTGAACGGCGAACTGGAATCGCTGCAGCGCGGGCTCGATGCGGCGCTGGAGCGGCTCAAGGTGGGCGGGCGTCTGTCCATCATCAGCTTTCATTCGCTGGAAGACCGCGCGGTGAAGCTGTTCATCCGCGACCATTCCGGCCGCACCCAGGGCAGTCGGCGCGGTCCGCCGGTGGCCGCGGCCCCCGCACGGCTGGCGCCGGTGGGCAAGGCGCAGTTCCCGTCCGATGCCGAGCAGGCGACCAACCCGCGCTCACGCTCGGCGGTACTGCGGGTGGCGGAGAAGCTCGCATGAAGATCTTCGGCGCCATCGCCCTCTCCGGCCTGCTCTGCCTGGTCTTGATCACCGCGCTCGGGGTGGTATGGACGCGGCACGAGAGCCGCGTGCTGTTCGTGCAGCTCACCAGCCTGCAGAACCAGCGCGACGATCTCAACGTGGAATACGGCCGGCTCGAACTGGAGCAGGCGACCTGGGCCGAGCCGCGGCGCATCGACGAAGAGGCGCGCAGCAAGCTCGGCATGGTGGCGCCGGCGCCGGCCGACATACAGCTGGTGCGCCGATGAGCCGGCCGCGCAAGGTCACGCCCATGCTTCCCGGGCGCCGTCGCCAGAGCGCCGGCCCCAGCCCGCGACGTCGTCTCACCGTGGTGGTCGTGCTGCTCGGGCTGGCCTCGCTGGGGTTGGTGGCGCGTGCGTTCGACGTGCAGGTGGTGCGCAAGGAGTTCTATCAGGAGCAGGGCGACGCGCGCTTTCTGCGTGAGGTGCCGATCGCCGTGTCGCGCGGCGCCATCTTCGACCGCAACGGCGAGCCGCTGGCGGTGTCCACGCCGATGGTCTCGATCACCGCCGTTCCCTCGCAGGTGCTGGCCAACGACGACCAGCTGCCACAGCTCGCCGCCGCGCTCGGCACGCAGCCGGACCAGCTGCGTGAGTACCTCGAGCAGCGCGCCAGCCGCGAGTTCACCTATCTCAAGCGCCAGATGAGTCCCGAAGACGCCCAGGCAGTGCTGAGTCTCGGCATCCCCGGCATCAACGGCCAGCGCGAGTTCCGCCGTTACTACCCGTCCGGCGAAGTCACCGCGCACGTGCTGGGCTTCACCAACATCGACGACCACGGGCAGGAAGGCCTGGAGCTCGCGTTCGACGACTGGTTGTCGGGCCAGCCCGGCAAGAAGCGGGTGATCCGCGACAACAAGGGCCATATCGTCGAAGACGTCGAGCAGGTGCGTGAGCCCAAGCCAGGCAAGAACCTCACGCTCAGCATCGACCGGCGCATCCAGTTTCTCGCCTACAGCGAACTCAAGGCCGCGGTGGAGAAGTCCGAGGCCGACTCCGGCACGATGGTGATCCTCGACGTGAAAACGGGCGAGGTGCTGGCGATGGTCAACATCCCCACCTACAACCCCAACGCGGTCGGCAGCAGTGCCGCCGCGGCGCGCCGCAACCGTGCCGTCACCGACGTGTTCGAGCCCGGCTCGACGATCAAGCCGATCCTGATGGCGGCGGCGCTTTCCAGCGGCAAGTTCACCCCGACCAGCCCGACTATCGACACCACCGGCGGGCACTGGTTCTTCGGCGGTCACGACATCCATGACACGCACGATTACGGCGTGCTCACGCCCACTGGCGTGATCACCAAGTCGAGCAACGTGGGCGCCGCGCACATCGCCATGCAGCTCGACACCGAGCTCATGTACAACACCTATCGGGCGTTCGGCTTCGGCAACTCCACACAGAGCGGTTTTCCTGGGGAAGCGTCCGGTCGGCTGCGCATCGGGCGCGACTGGCGCCCGCTGGAGAAGGCGATCCTCGGTTACGGCTACGGCCTGAATGCCACTGCGCTGCAGCTGGCGACCGCCTATGCGGCGCTCGGCGACGGCGGCGTGCTGCACAGCCCCACCTTCATCAAGGGCGGCCAGACCGAGGCCACCGCAGTGATCGAGCCGCGCATCGCGCGCGAGATCGTGGACATGATGGAAACCACCACCCAGCCCGGCGGCACAGCCGCGCCGTGGGCGTGGATCGCCAACTATTCGGTGGCCGCCAAGACCGGCACCGCGCACAAAGCGCAGGCCGGCGGCTACGCCAAGGACGCCTATGGCGCCGCCTTCGCCGGCCTGGTGCCGGCGAGCAATCCGCGCCTCGCCGCTGCAGTAATGATCGACAACCCGCGCAAGGGCAGCTACTACGGCGGCCTCGCCTCCGGCCCGGTATTCGCCAAGGTGATGGACGGCGCGCTGCGCCTGCTCGACATCCCGCCGGACAACATCGGCCGCTGGTACGTGGGTGGCCCGCTGCAGGGCAAGAACGGGCTGATCGGCAACAAGCCGCCCGACGCGCCAAACATCGAGGAGGCACCCGTGGATCGGGTGACGCCATGAGCGGATCACGCCTCGATCGCCTGCTGTTGGGCTTTGCCGACACTGCCGCGCTGAGCGGCATCGTCGTTTCCGGGCTCACGCTCAATTCGCGCGATGCCCGGCCGGGCGTCGCCTTCGTCGCGCTGCGCGGCACCCGCCAGCACGGCATCGACTTTGCCGCCGACGCGGTGGCGCGCGGCGCCGTCGCCGTGATCGCCGATGGCCCGGCGCCGCAGGACGCGCCCGCGCTCAACGTGCCGGTGGTGTGGGTCGACGGGCTGGCCGAGCACGTGGGCGAAATCGCCGCGCGCTTCTATCGCCATCCGTCGCAGGAACTGCGCGTGGTAGGCGTCACCGGCACCAACGGCAAGACCTCCACTGTGCAACTGGTGGCGCAGGCGCTGCACCGGCTCGGCCACCGCGCTGCCAGCATTGGCACGCTGGGCGCGGGCCTGGTTGGTCAGCTGCGCGAGGGCGAACGCACCACCCCCGACGCGATCAGCGTGCAGGCGCGGCTGGCCAGTTTTCGCGATGCCGGCGCCAGTCACGTAGCGATGGAGGTCTCCTCCCATGCGCTGGTGCAGGGGCGGGTGAACGCGGTGGACTTCGAGGTCGCCGCCTTCACCAACCTCACCCGCGACCATCTCGATTACCACGGCACCATGGAAGCCTACGGTGAAGCCAAGGCGCGCCTGTTTGCTTGGCCGGGGCTGCAGGCCGCGGTAGTCAACATCGACGATGCCTTCGGCGCCACGCTGGCCGAGCGCCTGCCCGTCACGCTGCGGCGTCTGCGGGTCAGCGCCGCCGGGCTGGCCGACGCGGAGGTATCCGCCACGGGCATCGTCACCTCGGGCGAGGGGCTGGCGCTTCAGTTGCATACGCCGTGGGGGACGCGGGCGATCCGCAGTCCGCTGCTGGGGCGCTTCAACGTCGCCAACCTGCTCACCGTGGTGGCCTGTCTCGGTGCGCTGGGCGAGCCGTTCGAGCAACTGGTGGCTGCGGTGGAGTCGCTGCAGCCGGTCAATGGCCGCATGAATCGCCTCGGCGACGGCCTGCGTCAGCCGCTGGTGGTGGTCGATTACGCGCACACGCCCGACGCGCTGGAACAGGCGCTCACCGCGCTGCGCGCGCATTGCGCCGGACGGCTGCTGTGCGTGTTCGGCTGCGGCGGCGAGCGTGATGCCGGCAAGCGCCCGGTGATGGGCGCCATCGCCGAGCGTCTGGCCGACATCGCCATCGTCACCGACGACAACCCGCGTGGCGAAGACGGCGACGTCATCGTGGCGCAGATCGTGGCCGGCTTCGCCGACCCGGCGCGGGCGCGCGTGCAGCGCGACCGCGAGGCGGCGATCCGGCTGGCGCTGTCGCTGGCGCGTGCCGGTGATGTGCTACTGGTGGCCGGCAAGGGCCACGAGACCTACCAGGAGGGCGCGCAGGGCAAGCGCCCGTTCGACGATCTGGCGGTGGCGCGCGCCGCGCTGGAGGCCTGCGCATGATGTCGCTCGGCACCATCGCCATGTGGACCCGCGGCACGCTGATCGGCGCCGACAGCGTCGTGCAGGGCGTGGCAATCGACACGCGCAGGCTGAAAGCCGGCGATATGTTCGTTGCGCTGCCGGGCGAGCGTGTCGACGGGCACGACTATGCCGCCGAGGCGGCCGCCCGCGGCGCCGTGGCGGCAATGGTCACGCGCAAACTGGATCTCGCCATTCCGCAGGTGCTGGTGAACGACACCGCCGCCGCGCTGGGCGACCTGGCCAGCGCGGTGCGCGCGCAGCGCGACGTGCGCGTGGTCGGCATCACCGGTTCGAACGGCAAGACCACGGTGAAGACGCTCACGGCGGCGATCCTCGCCCGCCACGGTCGCACCCACGTCAACGCCGGCAACTACAACAACGAGCTCGGCCTGCCGCTGACCCTGTTGGCGATGCCGCAGGACGCTCAGTTCGCCGTGCTGGAAATGGGTGCGGGAAAGCCTGGCGACATTGCGTACCTCGCCGCCATCGCGCGGCCGGACGTGGGCGTGATCACCTGCATCGCGCCGGCGCACCTGGAGCGCATGGGCAGCCTCGAGGGCGTCGCCGAAACCAAGGGCGCGCTGTACCAGGCGCTGCCCGCCGACGGCGTGGCGATCATCAACGCCGACGACGCATTCGCGCCGTTCTTCGCCGGGCTGGCCGGGTCACGCCGCTTGCTGCGCTACGCGCTGGAGCAGCCTGCCGATGTCACCGCCGACATTCTTGAGCAGCGCGTCGATGGCTCCCGGTTTGTGTTGAAGACGCCGCAGGGCAACAGCGAGGTCACGCTGCCGCTGGCCGGTCGCCACAACGTCGCCAACGCGCTGGCCGCCACGGCCATCGCTCTCGCGCTGGACGTACCGCTCGCCACCATCGTGGCCGGCCTGGAGCAGGTCGATGGCGTGGCCGGTCGTCTGAAGGTGGAGGCGATGCCCGGCGGCTGGACGCTCATCGACGACAGCTACAACGCCAATCCCGGTTCGGTCACAGCGGCCATCGACACGCTGGCGCTGGCGTCGGGTGAGCGGATGCTGGTGCTCGGTGACATGGCCGAGCTGGGCGCCAACGCCCGCGTCTTGCATGCCGACATCGGCGCGCACGCGAAGGCACGCGGCATCGACTGGCTGCTCGCTGTCGGCCCGCTGAGCGCGGCTGCGGTCGAAGCCTTCGGCGACGGCGCCACGCATTTCGACAGCAAGGACGCGCTGGTCGTCGCGTTGCAGCCGCGGCTGCACGCGGGTGTCACCTGCCTGGTGAAGGGCTCGCGTTCGGCGGGCATGGACCAGGTGGCCTCGGCCTTGCGCCCCCAAACCGACCGCGGAGGCGCGCCCCATGCTGCTTGAACTGGCCGACTGGCTGGCCCGGCACTTCACCGCCGTGCACCTGTTTCAGTACATCACCTTCCGCACCATCATGGCGGCGCTCACCGCGCTGGCGATGTCGCTGCTGTTCGGCCCGGCAGTGATCCGCAAGCTGGCCCAGCTCAAGGCGGGGCAGGTGGTGCGCAGCGACGGCCCGCAGACTCACCTGACCAAGGCCGGCACGCCGACCATGGGCGGCGTGATGATCCTTCTGTCGGTGGCGACCGCCACGCTGCTTTGGGCCGACCTGCGCAACCGCTACGTGTGGCTGGTGCTGGCGGTGACGCTGGGCTTCGGTGCGATCGGCTTCTACGACGACTACCGCAAGATCGTCCTGCGCGACAGCCGCGGATTGGCCTCGCGCTGGAAGTACTTCTGGCAGTCGGTGTTCGGCCTGATCGCCGCCTGGTTCCTGTTCCACACCGCGCAACTGCCGGCGGAAACCGCGCTGTACGTGCCGCTGTTCAAGCAGGTAGCGATTCCGCTGGGCGCGCTGTTCGTGGTGCTGGCCTACTTCATGATCGTGGGCTTCTCCAACGCGGTGAACCTCACCGACGGCCTCGATGGCCTGGCGATCATGCCGACCGTGCTGGTCTCCGGCGCGCTGGGCGTGTTCGCGTATCTGGCCGGCAACAAGGTGTTCTCCGAGTACCTGGGCATCCCCTCGATTCCCGGCGCGGGCGAGCTGTCGATCTACTGCGGCGCGCTGGCCGGCGCGGGGCTGGGCTTCCTGTGGTTCAACACGTATCCGGCCCAGGTATTCATGGGTGATGTGGGCGCGCTGGCGATCGGCGCGGCGCTGGCGGCCATCGCGGTGATCGTGCGCCAGGAGATCGTGCTGCTGGTGATGGGCGGCGTGTTCGTGATGGAAACCGCCTCGGTGATGATGCAGGTGGCGAGCTTCAAGCTCACCGGCAAGCGAATCTTCCGGATGGCGCCGATCCACCACCACTTCGAGCTCAAGGGCTGGCCCGAGCCCCGCGTGATCGTGCGCTTCTGGATCATCAGCGTCGTGCTGGTGCTGATCGGTCTTGCCACGTTGAAGGTGCGCTGATGTTCGGCTTCGGAACCGGCCAGGCGGTGAAACGGCAGGGGCCTCGCGGCCACTTCGACCTGCCGTTGCTGCTCGGGCTGGTGGGTCTGGCCAGCATGGGCGTGGTGATGGTTGCCTCCAGTTCCATCGCGGTGGCCGACAGTCAGCACATCGGCGCGTTCTATTACCTGAAAAAGCACCTGTTCTATCTCGCGCTCGGCCTGATTCTGGCCGGCTTTGCCATGCGCGTGGAGCTGAAGCTGCTGGAAAAGTACTCCATGCCGCTGCTGCTCGCCGCCGGGCTGATGCTGCTGGCGGTGTTCGTGCCGCATTTCGGCATGCGCATCAACGGCGCCCGCCGCTGGCTGAACCTCGTCGTGATCAGCTTCCAGCCGGTGGAGGCGGTGAAGCTGATTCTGGTGGTCTACGTGGCGAGCTTCCTGGTGCGCTACCGCGACAGCGTGGAGACCACCTTCTGGGGCCTGCTGCGCCCGATCATCGTGGCCGGCGTCATCGTGCTGCTGCTGCTGGCGCAGCCGGACTTTGGCTCGGCCACGCTGGTGATCGCGGTCACCATCGGCATGGTGTGGCTGGGCGGTGCGCGGCCGATCTTCCTGTTTCTGATGGGCCTGCCGCTGATGCCGCTGCTGGCGATCGCCGCCACCAGCGAGAGCTACCGCATGAAGCGGCTGACCTCGTTCATGGACCCGTGGAAGGACCCGTTCAACGACGGCTTCCAGCTGACCCAGTCGCTGATGGCGATCGGTCGCGGCGAATGGACCGGCGTGGGCCTGGGCTCCAGCGTGCTGAAACTTTCCTACCTGCCCGAGGCGCATACCGACTTCATCCTTGCCGTGATTGGCGAGGAGCTGGGTCTGGCCGGCGTGATCGCGGTGATCGCGCTGTTCGCGCTGGTGGTGTGGCGCGGCTTCACTCTGGGCCTGCGCGGCATCGAGGTGAACCAGCGTTTCGCCGGCTATGTGGCGTTCGGCATCTCGATGATGATCGGGCTGCAGGCGATGGTATCGATCGGCGTCAACCTCGGCGCGCTGCCCACCAAGGGCCTCACGCTGCCGCTGATCAGCTCGGGCGGCTCGTCGGTGCTGCTCACCTGCGCCATGGCCGGGGTGCTGCTGCGCGCCACGTTCGAGATCAACCGCGCGCGCGACGCGCGCCAGATGGCCACGCGCATGCCGGCACTGGCAGTGCCTGACGCCAATGCAGCGCCGGCGATGCGCGATCGTCAGGCGGAGGCCGCATGAGCGCGACACAGCGTCCCGTGCTGATCATGGCCGGCGGCACCGGCGGTCACATCTTTCCCGGCCTGGCCGTGGCCGACGTGCTGCGCGCGCAGGGCGTGCCGGTGGCATGGCTGGGCGCGCGCGGCGGCATGGAAACACAGGTGGTGCCGGCGCACGGCATCGAGTTGCATGAGGTGCCGGTCGGCGGGCTGCGCGGCAAGGGCTGGACGACCCGCCTCGGCGCGCCGGTGATGCTCGCGCGCGCCTTGCTCACCTCACTCGCCGTACTGCGCCGGCTGCGTCCGCGCAGCGTGCTGTCGATGGGCGGTTACGTGGCCGGGCCGGGTGGCATCGCCGCACGTCTCATCGGAACACCTTTGCTGGTGCACGAGCAGAACTCGGTCGCCGGTTACACCAATCGCAAGCTCGCCGGCTTTGCCCGTCGCGTGCTGACCGGCTTCGCCGGAGCGCTGCCGAACGGCATCTGGGTGGGCAATCCCGTGCGTGCGTCGATTGCCGCGCTGCCCGCACCGGCCGAGCGCATGGCTGGCCGCAACGGCCCCGCGCGCCTGCTCGTGCTCGGCGGCAGTCTCGGCGCGCGCGCGCTCAACCTCACGGTGCCGAAGGCGCTCGCCGAGATACCGGCGGAGCGGCGCCCGCAGGTGCTGCACCAGTGCGGCAAGCGAGGCGTGGATGAGGCGCGGCAAGCGTATGCCGAGGCCGGCGTGGCGGCCGACGTGATGCCCTTCATCGACGACATGGCTGCCGCCTACGGCGCGGCCGATCTCGCCATCTGCCGCGCTGGCGCGCTCACCCTCGCCGAACTCACCGCGGCGGGGCTCGGCGCCGTGCTGGTGCCATTTCCCCACGCGGTCGACGACCACCAGACCCGCAACGCCGAGGCGCTGGTCGCCGCCGGCGCCGCTGAACTGATCAAGGAAAGTGAACTGGACGTACAGCAACTCGCGCAGCGCCTGACCGCGCTGCTGGCCGATCGCCCCGGCCTCGTCGCCATGGCGTCTGCCGCCCGCACCCTGGCCAAGCCCGATGCGGCGCAAGCGATCGCCCGTGCCTGCCTGGAGGTCGCCGCATGACGCCGCGTCGCCTGCTGCAGCACGAGGACCTCATGAGCACCTTCCGCCGGGTGCATTTCATCGGCATCGGCGGCGTCGGCATGAGCGGTATCGCCGAGGTGCTGCACAACCTTGGCTACGCGGTGTCTGGCTCGGACAAGTCCAACTCGGCCACGGCGCAGCGCCTGGCGAGCCTCGGCATCGATGTGCGCATCGGTCACGAGGCCGCGCACGTGGGCGACGCCGACGTGGTGGTCACCTCCAGTGCGATCCGCGCCGACAATCCCGAGCTGGTGGCCGCCCGCGAGGCGCGCATTCCGGTGATCCCGCGCGCGGAGATGCTGGGCGAGCTGATGCGCTTCCGTCGCGGCATCGCCATCGCCGGCACGCACGGCAAGACCACCACCACCAGCCTGGTCGCCAGCGTGCTGGCCGAGGCCAACTACGACCCCACGTTCGTCATCGGCGGCCAGCTCAACGCCGCTGGCGCCAACGCGCGCCTGGGCACCGGGCAGTACCTGGTGGCCGAAGCGGACGAATCCGACGGCTCGTTCCTGCTGCTGTCGCCGGTGATTGCCGCGATCACGAACATCGACGCCGATCACCTGGAGAACTACCACGGCGATTTTGCCGAGGTGAAGAAGGCGTTCTCCGACTTCCTCCATCGCTTGCCGTTCTACGGATTGGCCGTGCTGTGCGTGGACGATGCCGAAGTGGCCGAGCTGGCGCGCGATACCTCGCGCCGCATCATGACCTACGGCGTCGAGCGCAGCGATGCCGACGTGCGCGCCACCAACGTCATCCAGCGCGGCTTCACCATGCACTTCGATCTGGTACTGCCCGGTCGTGCCGAGGCGCTTCCTGTGCAACTCAATCTGCCGGGCAAGCACAACGTGCTCAACGCGCTGGCCGCCGCCGCGATCGGCTGGCAGCTGGGCGTGGAGGCCGAGGCGATCGGCCGTGCGCTGGCAGGTTTCCAGGGCGTGGGGCGCCGCTTCCACGCGCGCGGCGAGCTGGCACTGGAGCAGGGCGGCAGCGCGCTGTTGATCGACGATTACGGCCACCACCCGCGCGAGCTGGCGGCGGTGTTCGCCGCGGCGCGCGGCGGCTGGCCGGAGCGTCGTCTGGTGGTGGGGTTCCAGCCGCACCGCTACAGCCGCACCCGCGACCTGCTCGACGACTTCGCCAACGTGCTGGCCGAGGCTGACGTGCTGCTGCTGACCGAGGTCTACCCTGCCGGCGAGGCGCCGATCGCTGGCGCCGACGGTCGCGCCCTGGCCCGCGCCGTGCGTGCTCGCGGCAAGGTCGATCCGGTGCTGGTCGAGCATCCGCGCGATTTCAAGGAAACCCTGCCGACGCTGCTGCGCGACGGCGACCTGCTGCTGCTGCTGGGCGCGGGCGACATCGGTGCCGCGGCTCTGGAACTGGCGCAGCTGGGCAGCCTGAGGACCACCAAGTGATGAGCAAGATCAACGACCCGGCGCAGTTCGGACGCGTCGCCGTGGTGATGGGCGGCAGCTCCGCCGAACGCGAGGTATCGCTCGATTCCGGCCGCAACGTGCTGGCTGCGCTCAAGGCGCGCGGCGTGGAGGCGCACGCCATCGACGGCATTCCGGCCCTGCTCGACGCGCTGCGCGCCGGCCACTTCGCGCGCGTGTTCAACATCCTGCACGGCCAGCATGGCGGCGGCGAGGACGGCGTGCTGCAGGGCGCGCTGGAGTCGCTCAACGTGCCGTACACCGGCTCAGGCGTGCTCGGCTCGGCGCTGTCGATGGACAAGACGCGCTCCAAGCGCGTGTGGCAGTCGCTGGGCTTGCCGACGCCGAAGTTCGTGGCCCTGCCGCGTGGCGCCGACGTGCATGCGGCCGCCCGCGAAATCGGCTTTCCGCTGATCGTGAAGCCGGCCTGCGAAGGCTCCAGCGTCGGCGTGACGCGCGTGTTCGAGGAGAAGGATCTCGACGCGGCGGTGGAGCTGGCGACGAAGTATCCGGGCGACCTGCTGATGGAGACGCTCATCGAAGGCGACGAGCTGACCGTGGCGATTCTCGGTCGCGAGGCGCTGCCGAGTATCCACATCGTGCCCAAGGGCGCGTTCTACGACTACAACGCCAAGTACATCGCTGAGGACACGCGCTATCTCTGCCCCGGGCTGGAGGGTGACGCCGAGGTCGAACTGCGTGCGCTGTCGCTGCAGGCGTTCGACGCCCTGGGCTGCAGCGGTTGGGGCCGCGTCGACGTGATGCGTGACCGCGCCGGCCACAACTGGCTGCTGGAAGTGAACACGGCGCCGGGCATGACTTCGCATTCGCTGGTGCCCAAGGCTGCCGCGGCGGCCGGCATCTCCTACGAGGAGCTGTGCTGGCGCGTGCTGGAAACCAGCTTCGACAAGGATCGCGGGATTCCCGGAGGGCGCCCATGAGGGGAGCTATCCGCCTCGTCGCCTGGTGCCTGGCCATCGCCCTGGTGGTGCTGCCGGTGGTCGGCGTGCTGCGCGGCTGGTTTGCGGCCGACCGCTGGCCGGTGACCAAGCTCACCGTGCAGGCCGAGTTCCACCACGTGAAGGCTGAGCAGATCCGCGACATCGTGCGGCCGCGCCTGGGGCGCGGCTTCTTCGCGCTCGACCTGGACACGGTGCAGAAGGCGGTCGCAGCGCTGCCGTGGGTGGAGTCGGTGGAAGCCAGCAAGCGCTGGCCGGACACCTTGCTGTTGCGCATCTACGAACGCCAGCCCTTCGCACGCTGGAACGACAAGCAGCTGATCAGTCGTCAGGGCCAGGTGTTCGACGTGCCGCCCAGCGAGCTCGACGCCAGCCTGCCCAGCTTGCACGGGCCGGACGACCGGCTGGCGGAAGTGGTCAGCTTCTACGCCGACACGCGCAAGGCCTTCGGCGGCACCCATCTGCAGATCACCGGCGTGGCGCTCACCGAGCGCGGCAGCTGGAGCCTGGCCACCGCCGACGGCGCGCAGATCGTGCTGGGCGACCGCGAGCAGGCGGCCCGCCGGCTGCGCCGCTTCCTCGATGTCTATCCGCAGGTCGTGGCGGGCCACGCCACCGGCTTCGCTTACGCCGATCTGCGCTACACCAACGGTTTTGCCGTGCGCTGGCCCCCGGGCACCGGCCCCGCCAACGAAACGGGTGCGCCCCGCACATGACGACGAACTGCCTCATTGAGTCCGGCCTATGAAGACGCGTAACGACAAGCAGCTGGTCGTCGGACTGGATATCGGCACCTCCAAGGTGGTGGCGATCGTCGGCGAGTACGAGCCGGGCGAGCCGATCGAGGTGATCGGCATCGGCTCGCACGTCTCCCGCGGACTCAAGCGCGGCTCGGTGGTGGACATCGAATCGACCGTGCACTCGATCCAGCGCGCGGTGGAGGAGGCCGAGCTGATGGCCGGCTGCGACATCCGCTCGGTATTCGCGTCGATCTCCGGCAGCCACCTGGAAACGCGCAACTCGCACGGCACTGCGGCGATCCGCGACCGCGAGGTCACCCCGGGCGATCTGGACCAGGTGCTGGAAGCGGCCAGCGCGGTGGCGATCCCGGCCGACCGCAAGGTGCTCTACAAGGAGTCGCAGGAGTACCGCATCGACGGCCAGGACGGCATCCGCTCGCCCGTCGGCATGAGCGGCGTGCGGCTGGAGGCCTCGGTGCATCTGGTCACCGGTGCTGCCGCGGCGGTGCAGAACATCACCAAGTGCATCCAGCGCTGCGGCTTGTCGGTGGACGAGCTGGTGCCCTCCGCGGTGGCCAGCGCCAAGTCGGTGCTGACCGACGACGAGCGCGAATTGGGCGTGTGCCTGGTCGATATCGGCGCGGGCACCACCGACATCGCCATCTACACCCAGGGCTCGATCCGCTACACCAAGTCGCTGCCCGTCGGCGGTGATCAGGTCACCAACGACATCGCCTACGGCGTGCATACACCCACCGCGCACGCCGAGGAAATCAAGATCAAGTACGCCTGCGCGTTGGCGCAGCTCGCGCATGCGGACGAAACCATCCAGGTGCCCAGCGTGGGTGATCGTCCGCCGCGGCGGCTGGCCAGGCAGTCGCTCGCGCAGAGCGTGCAGGCGCGCTATGAGGAAATCTTCGAGATGGTGCAGGACGAGTTGCGCCGTTCCGGTTACGACAGCCTGATCGCCGCCGGCATCGTGCTCACCGGCGGTGCCGCCCGCATGGAGGGTGCGCTTGAGCTGGCCGAGGAGCTGTTCCACAAGATGGTGCGCGTGGGCGTGCCGCAGCACGTGAGTGGTCTGGGCGAGGTGATGTCCAACCCGCTGCATTCCACCGGCGTCGGCCTCCTGCTGCACGGCGCGCGCAGCGGAGGCGTGCGTCACGGCGGGCCGGTGGGGGGCGCCATCGGCGGCCCGCTGGACAAGCTGCGCGGCTGGTTCAAGAAGAATTTCTGAATGCATTTGGCGGCGCCGGAAGCGCTGCCACGGGCGAAGGGAAACGCCCACCACCACGGCCCGACAGGAGTCATCCGCCGCGGTTACAACGACAACTAAAGCTCTATGGAGGACGGGAAATGTTTGAACTGATCGATAAATTGACCCCCAACGCAGTCATCAAGGTCATCGGCGTGGGCGGCGGCGGCGGCAACGCCGTGGCTCACATGCTCAATGCCAACATCGAAGGCGTCGAGTTCGTCGTCGCCAACACCGACGCGCAGGCCATGAAGAGCTGCGGCTCGCGCACGCACCTGCAGCTCGGCGCCAACGTCACCAAAGGCCTGGGCGCGGGCGCCAACCCGGAAGTGGGCCGTCAGGCCGCGCTGGAAGACCGCGAGCGCATCGAGGAGATGCTCGAGGGGGCCGACATGGTGTTCATCACCGCCGGTATGGGCGGTGGCACCGGCACCGGCGCCGCGCCGGTGGTGGCACAGCTGGCCAAGGAGAAGGGCATCCTGACCGTGGCGGTGGTGACCAAGCCGTTCCCGTTCGAGGGCCGTCGCCGCATGCAGGTGGCGCTGAAGGGCATCGAGGACCTCAGCCAGCACGTCGACTCGCTGATCACCGTGCCGAACGAGAAGCTGCTCTCGGTGCTCGGTCGTGAGGTCACCTTGCTCAATGCGTTCAAGGCCGCCAACGACGTGCTGCAGGGCGCCGTGCAGGGCATTGCCGACCTGATCACCTCGCCGGGCCTGATCAACGTCGACTTCGCCGACGTGCGCACGGTCATGTCCGAGATGGGCATGGCTATGATGGGCTCGGGCACCGCCCGCGGCGACGACCGCGCCCAGGCGGCGGCCGAGGCGGCGATCAACAACCCGCTGCTGGAAGATGTGAACCTCAATGGCGCCTGCGGCATCCTGGTCAACGTCACCGCCGGCCCGAACCTCACTATGCGTGAGTTCGACGAGATCGGCCGCGTGATCCACGACTTCGCGTCCGAGGATGCCACCGTGGTGATCGGCACCTCGCTCGATCCGGAAATGCAGGACGACGTACGCGTCACGGTGGTGGCCACGGGCCTCAACCGCGCGAACGTGCGCCAGCCGGTGCGTCCGGTGCAGACCCAGCAGGTGGAGATGCGCCAGCGCCCGCGCCCGGTGGTGCTGCGCACCGGTACCGGCAACGAGGTGGTGGACTATGCCCAGCCGGATGTCGTCAGCACCAGCCGCCATGAAAGCGCCCCGGCCAAGGCGGCGGATTCGAGCTTTGACTATCTCGACATCCCCGCCTTCCTGCGTCGACAGGCGGATTGACCCGCGTTGGGCGGTAGGCAGGAACCATCGGGTCGTAGGTCGGTCTCAATGACCTCGGTGATGCGGTGTTCCTTCAGGGGACCGGTCCGCCGCCCAAGCGTGTCGTGAAGCCCTCGCAAATGTGAAGGCGCTAGCAAAGCTGCGTGTCCGGATGACCTGCGGCACGCCTCCTGGCCGGACTCCCGTCCCCGGCCAGGAGGTTTTCTGTTTTCGTAAGTGCATGATTTGGAAATGCTCCATTCTGCTTGGCGGGATTGCCGGGCTCTCCGAAGCATGAAGGCGGGCTAAAGACTGTACGGTCCGGTTTGCTATTGTCTGAGGTTAAGACTGTGTTAGCATCACCGACCAATCTGGCTGCTGCCGTCCACGGGTACCCTAAAAAATGATCAAGCAGCGTACGCTCAAGAACATCATCCGCGCGACCGGCGTGGGCTTGCACACCGGCGACAAGGTCTACATGACCCTGCGCCCGGCTGCGCCCAATACCGGCATCGTGTTTCGTCGCACCGATCTCAATCCGCCGGTCGACATCCACGCGCGCCCGGACTGCGTGGGCGATACGCGTCTGTCCACCACCCTGGTCAACGGCGACGTTCGCGTCTCGACCGTGGAGCATCTGCTCTCGGCGATGGCTGGTCTGGGCATCGACAACGCCTATGTCGACCTGTCTGCGCCGGAAGTGCCGATCATGGATGGCAGCGCAGGTCCGTTCGTGTTCCTGCTGCAGTCCGCCGGCATCGAAGAGCAGCCGGTGGCCAAGCGCTTCATCCGCATCAAGAAGCCGGTGAAGGTACAGGAAGGCGATAAGTGGGCCAGCTTCGAGCCGTTCGAGGGCTTCAAGGTGGGCTTCTCGATCGAGTTCAACCACCCGATCATCAACAAGCGCACCTCGCGGGCGGAGATCGATTTCTCCACTACCTCGTTCGTCAAGGAAGTGAGCCGCGCGCGCACGTTCGGCTTCATGCGCGACATCGAGATGCTGCGCGAGCACAACCTGGCGCTCGGTGGCTCGATGGACAACGCCGTGGTGCTCGATGACTACCGCGTGCTCAACGAGGACGGTCTCCGCTACGAGGACGAATTCGTCAAGCACAAGATCCTCGATGCGATCGGCGACCTGTACCTGCTCGGCCACAGCCTGGTCGGCGCCTACCACGCGCACAAGTCCGGCCACGAGCTCAACAATAAGCTGTTGCGCACGCTCATCGCCCAGCCCGACGCCTGGGAAGAGGTGGTCTACGAGGACGATCCGGCTACCGCGCCGATCTCCTACGCCCATCCAGCACAGGCGATCTGACCGCCGCGTACGACCGGCAACTCGCACAAATATCACGGCCACGCCTCGCAGCGTGGCCGTTTTGTTTTGTGGCGAAGTTCACGCGGTTGTCCACGATTGCTTCACGTCACGGACACGCGGACTTGTCATGGGTTCATGCCCTCGTGTTATAAACCCAGCCTCGCCGGACGCTTCCGGCGGAAATTGCGGCACCCAGGGCGCCGTTGGGAGGCCGCAGCGGCAGTCGTCTATTGCGGTCGACAGGGGTCTCAATCAGCAGTTTCGGCGAAGGACGCCAGCTCCAGGAACAGTGCCCGCAGTTCGGGGTCTGTGACTGACACTGCAGCCGCCTTGAGATGTATGGCTGCAGCAGGCGAAAGCGGTTTTGACCGATCCGGTTCCGTTGCGGCCGGCGGTTGGGGGGCCACTTTCACGGTGACTGAACTGGCGCAGGTGCCAAGGGCACGTGCGGTGGCGAGAAGCTGCGTCTGCATCAGGCGTAAGCGGGAAGCCCAGGCCGGGGAGGACGCCAGAAAGACGAGGCGGTCGCCGCGCGCGTGTGCGAAACGCACCTGGTCGCGCAGCGATGTCGGCAACGTCTGGCGCAGGGCACGATCCAGCGCATCCAGCTCGGCAGCCTTGGTGGCGAGTCGGGCAAACGCGCCACATTCGGCCAGGGGCTTGAGCCCGTGTCCGGAGCGGCGAGGGATGGGTGGACCGGCGCGCTGCATGGTGCCGACTTCTTCAACGTGGAAAAGCATGCAAATCATACTCGTGTCCCGCACCAAGAAGGTGCCCAAGACCCTCGATCTGGCCTGTCGGCGCATGCGCTGGCGGATCGCAACCCTGGGGCTCGTGGCGGTGGCCGGTTGCATGGCGCTCGGTGCGGCAGTGGCGCTCACGGTGGCCAGTCCGCGGGGTCGGGCGCTTTCCCAGATCAGTGAGCTGCAGCACAAGATCGACGCGCAGGACGCCAAGTTGGGCGCGGTGAAGCAGGATGCGCAGCGCAATCTCGACGCCCTGGCGGTGAAGCTCGGGCAGCTGCAGGCCCAATCCACGCGGCTCAATGCGCTCGGTGAGCGGCTGGCCCAGATGGGCAAGCTCGACGATGGCGAGTTCGACTTCGACCAGGCACCGCCCGTGGGCGGTGTCGAAGACACCAGCGGCGCGGCCTATACGCTGCCGCAGAACCTGGAAAGCAGCATCAGCCAGCTGGCCACACAGTTCGATGGCCAACAGGCCCAGCTCACCGCGCTGCAGAGCCTGCTGATGGATGCGCGCATCGAGTCCAACCTGAAGCCGACCGGCATGCCGGTGCAGGGTTATATCTCCTCCTACTTCGGTGGTCGTCCCGACCCGTTCAGCGGGCACGCCGCGCGGCATACCGGCATCGACATCGCCACCCCGCTGGGTACGCCGGTGCATGCGGTGGCCGAAGGCATGGTCACCTTCGCCGGCATCCGCAGCGGCTATGGCGACGTCATCGAGATCGACCACGGCAACGGTTATATGACGCGCTACGCGCACAACAGCAAGCTGATTGCGCACCCCGGCCAGCGCGTGCGGGTGGGCGACGTCATTGCCGACGCCGGTTCCACCGGCCGCTCCACCGGTTCGCACGTCCATTTCGAGGTTTGGTACAAGGGCCGCGTGGTCAATCCGCTGGCCTACGTCCGCAACCACCGCTGATCCTGCCGGCTTCCGACGGGAAACTCCCGGCTCTTGAAACCGCCGCCTCGCGCCGCCACCCCATCAGCGGTGCGGCGAGTTGGGGCGTCGCGGCGGTTCTCCGCGCCTTTTCATGCGTTTGGGATAGCCGGCGGACCCTAGTATCATCGCGTATTTGGCCCAGCCGGCCGTGTGCTGGCGGGCTTTCCTGTCTCCAGTATCCGGATGATCGATGTTCAATCGTGCCCTGACGAGCCTCTTTGGCAGCCGTAACGACCGCGTACTGCGCCAGCTCTCCAAGTCCGTCGCCCGCATCAATGCGCTGGAATCCGAATACACCGCGCTAAGCGACGACGCCCTGCGTGGCAAGACTGACGAGTTCAAGCAGCGCCTGGCCGCCGGCGAGACGCTCGACCAGCTCCTGCCGGAAGCTTTTGCGACGGTGCGCGAGGCAGCCAAGCGTGTGCTCGGCATGCGCCCGTACGACGTGCAGCTGATCGGCGGCATGGTGCTGCACATGGGCAAGATCGCCGAGATGCGCACCGGCGAGGGCAAGACCCTGGTCGGCACGCTGCCGGTGTACCTCAACGCGCTGGAAGGCAAGGGCGTCCACGTGGTCACGGTGAACGACTACCTGGCCCGCCGCGACTCGGCCCAGATGGGCAAGCTGTACAACTTCCTCGGCCTGAGCGTGGGTGTGGTCTACCCGGGCATGGATCACGCCGACAAGAGCGCGGCGTACGCGGCCGACATCACCTACGGCACCAACAACGAATTCGGCTTCGACTATCTGCGCGACAACATGGCGCTGTCGAAGGACCAGCGCTACCAGCGCGGCCTGAACTACGCGATCGTCGACGAGGTCGACTCGATCCTGATCGACGAGGCGCGCACTCCGCTGATCATTTCCGGTCCCGCCGAGGACTCTCCCGAGCTGTACATCGCGGTCAACAAGATCGTGCCGCGGCTGGTGCGCCAGGAGAAGGAAGACGGCGCCGGTGATTACTGGGTCGACGAGAAGCAGAAGCAGGTGCACCTGTCCGAGGAGGGCATGGCACACGCCGACGAACTGCTGCGTCAGGCCGGCGTGATCGAGGCCGACAGCGGCCTGTACGACTCCAAGAACCTGGCGGTGGTGCACCACCTCAACGCGGCGCTGCGCGCCAATGCGATCTACCAGCGCGACGTCGATTACATCGTGCGCGATGGCGAAGTGATCATCGTCGACGAGTTCACTGGGCGCACCCTCGCCGGTCGTCGCTGGTCCGATGGTCTGCATCAGGCGGTCGAGGCGAAGGAAGGCGTGCCGATCCAGCGCGAGAACCAGACGCTGGCCACGGTGACGTTCCAAAACCTGTTCCGCATGTACGCCAAGCTGGCCGGCATGACCGGTACGGCCGATACCGAGGCGTACGAGTTCCAGCACATCTACGGGCTGGAAGTGGTGGTCATCCCCACCCACAAGCCGATGATCCGCAAGGACAACCCGGACATGGTGTTCCTCGCACAGGCGGCGAAGTACCGCGCGGTGATCGAGGACATCAAGGATTGCCACAAGCGTGGCCAGCCGGTGCTGGTCGGTACCACCTCGATCGAGGTGTCCGAGCTGCTGTCGGGTCTGCTGCAGAAAGAGAAGATCCCGCACGAAGTGCTCAACGCCAAGCAGCACGAGCGCGAAGCGCACATCGTGGCCCAGGCCGGCGCGCCGGGCTCGGTGACGATCGCCACCAACATGGCCGGACGCGGCACTGACATCGTGCTGGGCGGTAGCCTGGAAGCGGCGCTCGCCGCGCTGCCTGCCGAGGCCAGCGAGGTGGATCGCCAGCGCGTGAAGAGCGATTGGCAAAAGCGCCACGACCAGGTGCTGTCCTCCGGCGGCCTGCACATCATCGGCACCGAGCGTCACGAATCGCGTCGTATCGACAACCAGCTGCGCGGCCGCTCCGGCCGCCAGGGCGATCCGGGTTCCTCGCGTTTCTACCTGTCGCTGGAAGACAACCTGCTGCGCATCTTCGCCGGTGACTGGGTCGGCCGCTGGATGCGCATGTTCGGCATGAAGGAAGACGACGCGCTGGAAGACCGCATGGTCAGCCGGCAGATCGAGAAGGCGCAGCGCAAGGTCGAGCAACACAACTTCGACATCCGCAAGCACCTGCTCGAGTTCGACGACGTCGCCAACGACCAGCGCAAGGTGATCTACAAGCAGCGCGACGAGCTGCTGGAGGGCGAGGACGTCTCGGCCACCATCGCCGACATCCGCGAGGACGTGATCGAGCAGATGGTGCGTGCGCACGTGCCGGTCGACAGCATCGACGAGCAGTGGGACATCGCCGGTCTCGATCGCCAGCTGGAGAGCGAGTTCGGCCTGCATGCGCAGCTCAAGCCGTGGGTGGAGCTGCAGCACGAGCTGGATGCCGACGCGATCCTCGAGCACGTGCGTGGCATGGTCGACGAGCTGTTCCGCGCCAAGGAGGCGCAGATCGGCGCCGAGACCATGCGCCAGCTCGAGAAGCACATCATGCTCACCGTGGTCGACAACGCCTGGAAGGAGCATCTGGCGAGCATGGATTACATGCGCCAGGGCATCTACCTGCGCGGCTACGCCCAGCAGGATCCCAAGCAGGCGTTCAAGCGCGAATCGTTCGAGCTGTTCTCCAACATGCTCGACCGCATCAAGGGCGAGATCGTGCAGATGCTGGCGCGTATCCGCGTGCGCAGCGAGGAAGAGGTCGCCGCGATGGAGGCCGAGCAGCAGCGCATGGCCGAGCGCCTGCAGCGCCAGATGCTGGCAAGCGGCGGCGGTGCTCCGGTCAGCGCGGGCGATCAGGCCCACCCGCAGGCCGCCGCATCCGAAGGTCCCAAGGCTGGCCGCAACGATCCGTGCCCGTGTGGCTCCGGCAAGAAGTACAAGCACTGCCACGGCCAGCTGAGCTGATCGGAGCAGCTCGCGCGCCAAGAAAAACGGGAGGCGAGGCCTCCCGTTTTTTTAGTCTTCGCCGCCGGGTGGGCGCTTGCGGTGCGGTTCGGCGTTTACCGTGACATACGTCGGCTCTTCCACGTCAAGCCGTAGCGCGGTGAGCTGACCGCCCCACACGCAGCCGGTGTCGATGGCATAGATGCCCAGCCCGGCAAAGCGCCCGAGTGCCGACCAGTGGCCGCAGACAACGCGCGTCTCGCGACGGCGCATGCCTGGCACCTCGAACCACGGGTACATGCCCGGCTTCTGCGTGCCCGGAATGCCCTTGCCCTCGAAGTCGATGCGGCCCTGGACGTCGCAATAGCGCATGCGCGTAAACGTGTTGATCGAGGCGCGCAGGCGTTCCACGCCTTGCAACCGGCTGGACCAGGCGGCCGGCCGATTGCCGAACAGGTTCTTGAGCAGTCGGGGATGCCGGGGGCTGGAAAGCTCGCGTTCGATCTCCTGAGCCGAACGCTGCGCCTGGCGCAGCGTCCACATCGGCGCCAGCCCGGCATGCACCATGGTCCAGCCGAGCTGCTCGTCATGGTGCAGCAGTTTTTGCGAGCGCAGCCACTCGAACAGTACCGGGGCATCTTCGGCAAACAGCACTTCGCGCAATTCGGGGTTCACCCGCGCCTGCGCATCCGGCCGGCGCAGGGCGATCGCCAGCAGGCTGAGGTCGTGGTTGCCCAGCGTGACGACGCAGGACTCGCGCAGGCCGTGGATCAGTCGCAACGTCTCCAGCGACTGCCCGCCGCGGTTGACCAGGTCGCCGCAGAACCACAGCCGGTCGCGCGACGGGTCGAAGCGTAGCTTGTCGAGCAGCCGCTGCAGCTCGGGGAAGCAGCCCTGCACGTCGCCGATTGCGTAGGTCGCCATCAGTGCAGCGTGCGCGGGATCGAGAGCGTGAAGGTCGGGATCGGCGCGTCGAATTCGGTGCCATCGTCGGCGAGCATCTGGTAGCTGCCAACCATCGTGCCCACCGCGGTCTCCAGCACGGCGCCGGAGGTGTACTCGTAGTCGTCGCCCGGGCGAATCCACGGCTGCTCGCCGACGACGCCGTCGCCGCGCACCTCGTCCACCTTGCCGTTGGCATCGGTGATCACCCAGTGGCGGGTGATCAGTCGTGCCGGCACCTGTCCCGCATTGCGTAGCGTGACGGTGTAGGCGAAGACGTAGCGATTGTCGTCGGGCTTGGATTGGTCGGGAATAAAGCGGGTCTGGACCCGTACATCGATGGTGTAGGGGGATTTCGCATTCATGGGCGCGATTGTACGGCCTGCCGATGCGATCCGGTCAGGCCGCAGCAGGTGCGCTTCAGCTGGCCGCCTGTTCGTCGTCGGCGAGTTTGGCGAGCCGCACGAAATCCAGCGGCGCCAGGGTTTCTGCGCGCGCGCCCGGATCCACGCCGGCGCGGCGGATTGCATCGGCACCCATGAGCTGTTTCAGCCCGTTGGCGAGCGTCTTGCGACGCTGGGCAAAGGCGGCCTTGACGATCGCATGCACGCGCGACGGCTCGGCGTCGTGCCGTTCGCTGGGCGCCAGCGGTACCAGTCGCACCACCGACGAATCCACCTTGGGCGGCGGCCGGAACGCGCCCGGCGGGACGTCGAACAGCGGCACCACGCGGCAGGCCAGCTGCAGCATCACCGAGAGCCTGCCGTAGACCTTGCTGCCGGGCTCGGCTGCCATGCGGTCGACGACTTCCTTCTGCAGCATGAAGTGCATGTCCTCGATGGCGGCAGCATGCTCGACGCAGTGGAACAGGATCGGGCTGGAGATGTAATACGGCAGGTTGCCGGCGATACGCAGACGGGGCGCGCCGAGCTGCTGCGCGAGCGCAGTGAAATCCACCGTCAGCACGTCGGCCTGGATGATCGTCAGCGTTCCCACTGCCGCGGCGCGCTCGCGCAGTGCAGGGATCAGGTCGGTGTCCAGTTCGATCGCCGTGAGGCGGCCAGCGGCAGCCAGCAGGGGCAGGGTGAGTGCGCCTTCGCCCGGTCCGATCTCCACCACGGTGTCGCCGTCGCGCGGTGCGATGGCGCTGACGATGCGATCGATGTAGCGCTTCTCGTGCAGGAAGTGCTGGCCGAAGCTTTTCTTGGGACGGGCGTTCATGGGCAACTCGGAAAGGGTGATACGCCGACGCGGCCGGCGAGTCGGCGCGATCAGACGGCGTGGCGGCTGCGCAGCACCAGGTCCAGCGCCATGCGCGCGGCGGCGATCAGGCTGGACGGGTCGGCTCGGCCCGTCCCAGCCAGATCCAGTGCAGTGCCGTGATCGACCGAGGTGCGGATGAAGGGCAGGCCGAGCGTCAGGTTGACGGTGCGGTCGAACGCCTCGCTCTTGAGCACGGGCAGCGCCTGGTCGTGATACATCGCCAGCACCGCGTCGTAACGCGCACGCATCGTCGGAACGAACGCGGTGTCGGCAGGTAGCGGACCGAGCAGCTCCATGCCTTCCTCGCGCAATGCGTCCAGCGCGGGAATGAGGGTGTCGATCTCCTCGCGCCCCAAGTGGCCGGCTTCACCCGCGTGCGGGTTCAGGCCTAGCACGGCGATGCGGGGTGCCTCGATGCCGAATTTTCGCTGCAGTTCCACATGGACGGTGCGCAGCACCTGTTGCAGGCGCGCACTGGTGACCGCCGTCGGCACGGCGGATAGCGGCAGATGGGTTGTAGCCAGTGCCACGCGAAGCTCGGGGCTGGCGAGCATCATGACGACGTCTGCATCGGCGCGTTCGGCGAAAAACTCGGTGTGGCCGCTGAAGGCGATGCCAGCGTCGTTGATCGACGACTTCTGCAGTGGCGCGGTAACGACCGCGTCGTAGCGGCCAGCTAGGCAGCCATCGGCCGCCTCGGCCAGCGTGGCCAGCACGTAGCGAGCATTGGCCGGATCCGGCTTGCCCGGTTGCTCCGGTGCCGCCATCGGCACGTGGTGCACGCGCAACTGCACGGCGGTGGTGAGCGCCGGAGCCGGGCCGGCATCGTCCACCAGCTGGATGTCCAGCCCGCAGCGGGCAGCAGCGCGCTCGATCAGGCCGCGATCGGCGATCGCCACCAGCTCGGCGTCAAACGGGATCGCCGCCAGCCGGACCAGCAACTCCGGACCGATGCCGGCCGGTTCGCCGGCAGTCAGCGCCAGCCGCGGGCGCGGACGCGAGTCCATGCGCCTCAGGCGTTGCCGTTGGTGGGGTCCTGCAGCTCCGGCACCATCACCTTGATGTAGGCATTGGCCTTGAGCTGGCGCAGGAAGTCGTCGTAGGCCTGCTCCGCCTTGCGATTGCCGATGGCCTGGCGTGCCTGGTTGCGGGCGATTTCGTCGGTGCGATCTGCCTGGCGCGTACCGAGCAGTTGCAGGATGTGCCAGCCCGCTTCGCTCTGGAATGGCTGGGACACCTGGTTCGGCTTCAGCGCGGCCAGCTGCTGGGCGATCGTGCCACCCCAGGCCTGCTGCGCGAACCAGCCCATGTCGCCGCCGGCGTTGGCGGTGGTGTCGTCCTTGGAGTTCTCCTTCGCCAGCTTGGCGAAGTCCTCGTGCTTGTTGACGATGCGGTCGTACAGTTCCTGCGCCTTCTGCCTGGCCTGATCCGCCGTCATCAACTCGCTGGGGCTGATCAGGATCTGGCGGGCGTGGTACTCGGTAATCATCTGGCGCTCGGGCTGGCGCTGGCCAACGAGCTTGAGAATGGTGAAGCCGGTCGGTCCGCGCAGGGCCGGGGTGACGTCCCCGGGCTTCATGGCCGCGATAGTGTCGGTAAAGGCCGGCGGCACCTCGTCGATGCGCCGCCAGCCCAGATCACCGCCGTCCAGAGCGTCCTGCGCATCGGAATAGCGGATCGCCGCGGCGTTGAAATCCATGCCGCCCTGGATCGCCTTGATGGCTTCGCTGGCCTTTGCCTGCGAAGCCTGGATATCGGACGGGGAAGCGCCGGCGGGGATGGTGATCTGGATGTGCGCAAGGTGGACTTCGCCTGCCTTGTAGCTGGGGCTGTTGAGCAGGTTGTTGATCTCGCTGTCGGTGATCTGCACCGAATCGCGCACGACGCTGTCGTGCAGTCGCTGCGCGACCAGCTGTTCGGACAATTGCTGCCGGAAGGCGGCAAAGCTGGCGCCGCTCTGTTCCACGGCAGCGCGCAGCTGGTCGGACGTCATGCGGTTCTGCTGCGCGACCCCTGCCACTGCCTGGTCGACATCGGCGTCGGAGACCCGGATGCCCTGCTCGTCTGCCTTGTTGACCTGCAGGCGCATCAGGATGAGACGGTCCAGCACCTGGCGCTGCAACACGTTCAGTGGCGGCAGCTGACCTGGGTTGTTCGCGTATTGCTGCTGCACAGCGCGCACCGCATCGTCGAGTTCGCTTTGCAGGATCACCCCGTCATCGACCACGGCGACGATGCGATCCAGCGACTGGTCGGCGCCGGTCGACGTGCCCGCAGTTGCCTGTGGCAGCAGCTGGGCATGGGCAGGAGCGACGGTCGCGGTGGCGATCGCGAGCAGGAACAGCGCGAGAGGTTGCTTCATCAGAACGGAGCCTTCGATCGCCCTCGGGCGATGGACAAATTATTGATATCCCAGAATACCACGCCGCAAAAGGTCCTCGGCCTGGCCGTTGAACGCACCCAGTCCCTTGAACTGCAGCTCGAACATGATGGCGTTGTTGCTATCGGGACGGCTGGACACGACGCTGTACTGATTGACGTAGTGCCGACCGACCAGGCTGACGATCACGCAGCAACTCTCGTACTGCAGCCCGGCCAGTGCCTCGACCGTGCGGCGATCCTTCACCGAGTACGTCCAACGCGCGAGCAGGCGCCAGCGTTCGGAGACCGGATAGACCGTGGAGGCGTCGTATTGTTCCAGCAGCGTGTTGGTGCTTCCCGGGACCCGTCGAAAGCGGTACGAGAAGTTCAGCACGCCGTTGTCACGAATGCGCCGTTGCAGTCCGAACGCCCCCAGGTCCGTCTTGCGGGTGTTCGGACTCCATTGGTAGGACGAGTTGGCCTGCCACTGGTCATTAAGCTGGACACTCGCCTGCGCCACGTAGTCCGAGCCGGTCCAGTCCGTGACCGGTTGGCCCGGGAGCTTCACGCGCTGCGGGTTGAAATAGCGGATCTGCCCAAGGCTGGCCGAGAAGCGCTCCACGCCGTTGTCGTCCAGCAGCCGCGTGGTGATGGCACCGGTAAGGTTGTTCGCGTTCATCTGGCGATCGGCGCCCGAGAACTGGTTTGGTGCGAAGAGCTGCCAGTAATCGAAGCTCAGCAGTCCCGTATCGAACAGCGGCAGGTTGTCCTGATTGCGATACGGCACGTACAGGTAGTACAGACGCGGCTCGAGTGTCTGGGTGTAGCTGGTGCCGAACAGCGAGGCGGTGCGATCGAAGATCAGGCCCGTGTCGAGGCTGGCGATCGGCAGCGCGCGGCTGGGATCGCGTTCGGTGAAGGGCGATGCCTGGTTGGCACCGAGGCGGCCACCGTAGCCGTAGAGCGAGTAGTAATCGTCCAACTGATAGGCGGTGTAGCGGTAGGCCAGCTTGGGCCGCACGAACCAAGCTGCGCCCTGCCAGTCGGCGGCCAGGTAAGGGTAGAGATCGGCGCGCTTGCCCTCGACGAAGCCGTCCTTGCGGAAGGATACGGCCTCGTTGTCCATGCCGAACTCCAGCCAGTTGGCCAGCGGCACGTCGAGGTTGAAGGTCGCGCGCGGCCAGCGCTTGTACTGCAGGTTGCGGTCGCTGAGGAATGGATCGGTGTTCTGGTAGCTGTCCACGCCCAGCGACGCGCTCCACCAGTTACCTGCACCGCGCACGTAAGCGTTGGAGGCGATAAAGCTGGTCGCAGTGGTGTAGAGATTGTTACTAAAGTCGCGCAGGTAGTTCTTGTCCGAGACGCGGTTGACGTTGGTGGCGAAGTTCCATCCCGGCCACAGCGCTGTGCTGTCCGCGAATCGGTACAGATAGCGCCGACGGCCCTGCGTGGTCAGCCCGGAGTTGGCCAGGTTCTCGCCATGGTCCTTGTTGAGGTACTCGAAGTCGAACTGGCCGCGGGTGCCGGGCAACAGGTAGCGGAACTGACCCGCGAGCATGGCGCCACGGCTGGAGTACAGGCGCGGCTCCAGCGTGGCGTCGTAGTTCGGTGCTAGGTTGAGGTAGTAGGGCACGCTCGCCATGAAGCCTGAGTGGCTGGAGCTGCCGAACGTCGGCGCCAGAAACCCGCTCTTGCGACGATCGTCGATGGGAAAGCTCAGGTACGGCAGGTACAGGAACGGTATGTTGGCGAAGCGCATCGTGGCGCTGTGCGCCACGCCCACGCCCGCATCCCGGTCCATCGTCAGCCGATTAGCGCGAATCTCCCATAGGCGATGGCCGACATCGCAGGTGGAGTAAGTGACGTCCCGGTAGTTGCTGTGCTGGGCATCGATCAGTGTGGCTTGCTTCGCCACGCCGTTGCCGCGCGCCTCCAGCAACTGGTAGGTGACATTGTCGGCAACGCTGTGTTTTGCCTCGTTGTTGCCTTTGACATGGTCTGCGGAGAACAGCTGCCCAGCGTCCTGATAGCGCACGTTGCCACGCGCATCGTAGTCGGTCGTCTGGTCGTTATAGTCGACCCGATCGGCGCGCAGCAGCTGGTCGGCGCGCTGCATGCGTACCGCGCCGGTAAGCTTGTAGAGCGACTGGTTGGAGCTGTCCACGCGCTCGGCGTGGACATCGGTGTCGGCCTCGTCGCGCAGCGCGCTGTCGCGTGGCAGCGTGGGATCGTAAAAATCCAGCAACGCGTTCGGTCGGCACATGGCGTAGCTGATTGGCCGAGGCGGGCAGTGGAACGAGCCGAGTTTGCAGGTGGCGGCTGGATGCGCAGCGACGCCGGTAGGCTGGGCTTCCGTGGTGGCAGCGTCCACCCCCAGGGGGGCGCCGGCCAGGGCGAGGGCGGCGGCAACCGCCAGCAGGCGGCGCGGGGGCAACGGGCGCGGCGTCATCGTCACGATGGCAGTCTGTCGGCGGAAAGGGCTCGTTAAGCTAGCAGAAACGCCGCGCGGCCGGCAGGCGGACGAGGAGGCTTGCCGTGGCGAGGGTTCAGCCGATGGCGCCGTTGGTCAGTCGAGCAGGGCTTCGACGTGAGCAGCGGCGCTGCCGGCCAGCGCGCGCAGGTCGTAACCACCCTCAAGGCTGGATACCAGCCTTCCCCCGGCGTGGACGCGGGCCAGTTCCACCAGTTGCTGGGTGATCCACGCATAGTCTTCGGTGCCCAGGTGCAGATCGGCCAAGGGGTCGTCGCGATGCGCGTCGAAGCCGGCCGACACCAGCACCAGTTGCGGCTTGAACGCGTGCATGCGCGGCAATAGTTCGTTGTGCCAGGTCTCGCGAAATTCCATCGAGCCGGCCCCGGCGGGCAGCGGCGCGTTGACGATGTTGCCCACGCCGCGCTCGTGCGCGAAGCCGGTTTCCGGATACAGCGGCGACTGATGACTGGAGACGAACAGCACCCGCGGCTCGCTGGCGAAGATGTCCTGCGTGCCGTTGCCGTGATGCACGTCGAAATCGGCGATCGCGATGCGCTTGAGCCCATGCGCGGTCAGCGCGTGGGCCGCTGCCACCGCGATCGAGTTGAACAGGCAGAAGCCCATCGCTTCGCCCGGCGTGGCGTGGTGACCAGGCGGACGTACGGCGCAGAACGCGCGGGCCGTCTGACCGGCGAGGACGGCGTCCACCGCGGCGCAGGTGGCGCCGGCGGCGCGAAGTCCGGCCTCGTCGGACCCGGGGGACATCCAGGTATCCGGATCGAGTTGCACACGGCCCTCGGCCGGTGCGCTGCCGAGCACACGATCTACATGGGTGGCACCGTGCACGCGCAGCAGTTGTTCACGCGTGGCCCGCGGCGCCTCTACCCGGTCGACGGCGGCAAAGCGGTCGGCGTCCAGTGCCTGCAGCACGGCCTTCAGGCGCAGCGACGATTCGGCATGGCCGGGGCCCGGGTCGTGCCGCAGGCAACTCTCGTGCGTGTAGAGGCGCAGCACGGAGGGTCAGTCGGCCGACGGTTCAGGCTTGCGGCGGCGCTCGTGTTGCCACAGCACCTCGCCATGTCCGCTCGCGCGGGCCAGTACGCGGCACAGCACGAACAGCAGGTCGGACAGGCGGTTGAGGTAGCGCGACGCCTGCGGGCGCAGCTTTTCCTCGCGCCCCAGCGCCACTACCTCGCGCTCCGCACGGCGGCAGACGGTACGTGCAAGGTGGCAGGTGGCTGCGGCCATGCCGCCCCCAGGGAGGATGAAATCTTTCAGTGGCGGCAACGGCTCGTTGAAGCGATCCAGCACCTGTTCGAGGCGGGTGATGTCGCTTTCCTCGATCATCGCCATGCCCGGAATGCACAGCTCGCCACCCAGGTCGAAAAGCTCATGCTGCACCTGGGTCAGCGTCTCGCGGACGTCGGGCGGCACGCCTTCGCAGGCAAGCACCATGCCGATCGTGCAGTTGAGTTCGTCGACCGTGCCGTAGGCGTCGACTCGCGCCGAGTCCTTCGGTACGCGCGAGCCATCGCCCAGGCCGGTGCTGCCGTCGTCGCCAGTGCGCGTGTAGATCTTCGAAAGGCGATTGCCCATGGCGGCCTCAGCCGACGAACTTGGTCCGCGAGCCGTCAGCGGTGCGGGCGAGCAAGCTCACCAGCACGTGGAACACGGCGCCGATCGCCACGTACAGCGCGGTCGTGCCGAGGAACGGCAGGTACCAGTCGCCCAGGTTCACCAACCAGCCGTCGAGACTGCGCGCGGCGGCGGTGGTCGGCGACAGCCAATAGAAGCTCGCGTTGGAGAGCGCGTAGCAGACGGCCTCGCTGATCAGCATCGCCAGCGCGGCGAGGCCGAGCGTGGAGGCGCGCAGGCCGGCCTGGTGGCGAGCCAGCCAACTGCCGCCCAGCCACAGCGCGAAGTACGACGGCACCAGGAACCAGTAGCCCGGCGAGACGCAGTAGTGGCTCCAGAAGCTCAGCCCCTGGCTGGTGATGGCGAAGAAATCGACCAGCACCGCCTCGGCCATCAGCAGCGGGAACGCCCAGCGCGCCGAGCCGCGCAGCCAGAAGCCCGCCAGGAAGAACACGCCCCAGGACGCATCCGGGATCGCATCGAAGTGGTGCAGGCGCGTAGCGGCCATCACCAGGGCGAGAACGCTGAAGATGCCGAGGCGCTGGGACTGCGTCATGGCCATGTGGGGCTCCATAGGAAAACGGCGGAAATCGATCCTCTAGTCTAGTCGGGCGCCTGGCGCTTGGCGACCCGCAGGCCCGCGGCACCCGGCCGCTGCGGGAACCGGCCGGTGGGCGCGTATCATCGGCGGATGAACCCGATCGACCCTGCCGCCCCGGGCGGCGTCCTCATCGTCGGTGGCGGCCTGGTCGGCGCCAGCCTGGCGATCGCACTCGATGCGGCCGGCGTGCCGGCCACCCTTGTGGACGCGGCGCCACCGCGCCGCGCCGCCGCGGCGAGCTATGACGAACGCAACCTGGCGCTGGCCCGCGCCACCGTGAACGGCCTGCGCGCGCTGGGCGTGTGGCCGCATGCCGCGGCGCGCGCCACGCCGATCACCCGCATCCATGTCAGCCGCGCCGGCGAATTCGGCAGCGCCCGGCTGGATGCTGCGCGCCACCATGTCGATGCGCTGGGCTGGACGCTGCCGGCGCGCGAGCTGGGCGAGGCGCTGGAGCGGCGACTGGAAGCATGCACCGGGCTGACCCGACTGGCGCCGGCGCAGTTGCAGGCGCTCGATCGCGTCGAGGGCAGCTGGCGCGCCACGATCCGTGTCGGCGACGCCACCCGCACGCTGGACGCTGCCCTGGTGGTGGGCGCCGACGGCACCGAATCGTTCGTGCGCGAGCGGCTGGGCATCGCCGTCGAGCGCCATGACTACGACCAGAGCCTGTTCGTCTGCACGATCACGCCCGAGCGCGATCCGGCCGGACGCGCGTTCGAGCGTTTCAGCGACGAAGGCCCGATCGCCGTTCTGCCGCTGGCCGAGCGCCGTGCCGGGCTGGTGCTCACCGTGCCATCCGCGCAGGCCGAAGCGGTGGCCGCGATGGATGACACCGCCTACGCGGCGCTCGCGCAGCGGCGCTTCGGCGGCAAGCTCGGCCGGCTGTCCCGGCCGGGGCGCCGACAACCCTGGGCGATTCGTCGCGTGGCAGCCACGCGGCTGGTCGGTCCACGGGCGGTACTGGTCGGCAATGCGGCGCAGACCGTGCACCCGATCGGCGCGCAGGGCTTCAACCTTGGCCTGCGCGACGCGCTGACCCTCGCCGAGCTCGTGGCCGGGGCGCCCGATCCTGGCGCGGCGGCGCTACTGGACACCTATGCGGCGCGGCGCGCGCCCGATCGCGAGGGCACGATGATCATGAGCCACGGACTGGTGCAGCTGGCCTGCCTGCCGCAGCCCCTGCTGGCGCCGTTCCGGTCGCTGGCGCTGCTGGCCTACGACCGCGTGCCGCCACTGCAGCAAATGCTGGCGCGGCGCGGCATGGGTTTTCGCGGGGAGCCGCCGCGCGCCGTACTGGAGCCGCTGCCATGAGCCGTCTACCCGGTAGGCGAGACGCCGCCGCCCGCCGGCGTGGGCCCGAGCTCGATGTCGCCATCGTCGGTGGCGGCATGGTCGGCGCCGCGGCCGCGCTGGCGCTGGCGCGCGCGGGCTTTGCCGCCGCGTTGATCGAGGCGCGCGCGCCGGCACCCTGGCGGATCGAGGACGAAGTCGATCTGCGCGTGGTCGGCCTGGCGCCCTCGGCGATCGGCCTGCTGGACGAGCTGGGCGTCTGGACGTCCATTCGTCAGGCCCGTGTCGGGCCCTACGCGCACATGCACGTGTGGGACGCCGGCAGCGGCGCGGCCATCGACTTCGACGCCGCTGCCAGTGGACAGGCCGAACTCGGCTGCATCGTCGAGAACAACCTGGTGCAGTCGATGCTGTGGCGGGCACTGGAGGCGGCTGGCGTCGAGCGCCGGTGCCCGGCCGAGGTGTCGGGCTTCGAGGTGCGCGAAGACCGCATCACCCTCGATCTTCACCCCGGTAGGAGCCCGCTCGCGGGCGATGCTCCTGGCT
>NZ_JBQCCF010000041.1:0-55287 GCF_051962475.1 Dyella sp. | reverse complement strand
CGGCGAGGAATTCGGCCTGGACAACGACAGCGCCGAGCTGCTTTGGCTGGTCGACCCGCTGGACGGCACAAAGAGCTTCGTGCGCCGCACGCCGTTCTTCTCCACCCAGATCGCGCTGATGCACGCCGGCGAGCTGGTGCTGGGCGTATCCAGCGCGCCGGTGTACGGCGAGACGATGTGGGCGCACGCCGGCGGCGGTGCCTGGCTCGGCGGGGAGCGCGTGCGCGTAGCGTCGACCTCGACGATGGCGCAGGCCTCGATCTCCACCGGCAACGTCAAGACGCTCACCGCCGACGAGCGCTGGGCCGTGCTGGGGCAGATGATCCGCGACGCCAACCGCATCCGTGGCTACGGCGACTTCTGCCATTACCACCTGCTGGCGCGCGGCAGCCTGGACCTGGTGATCGAGTCGGACGTGAACATCCTCGACGTGGCAGCGCTGGCGGTGATCGTGCGCGAGGCCGGCGGCGTGCTCACCGATCTGGACGGCGCGCCGCTCACCCTGGACACGCGCAGCGTATTGGCCGGGACGCCGGCCTTGCATGCCGAGGCATGCGAGCGCCTGCGCCGCTGAGCCGCAAGATGCCGCGGCATGTCCGGGGCCGGCCCGGGCTACAATCCGCGGATGGCCAAGCTACCGATCATCCACGCGCGGCGTGACGTCGCCCAGAGTCCGTTCCTGCGCGCCGAGCAGCTGGATCTGGAGTTTTCCAACGGCGAGCGGCGCACCTATGAGCGCCTGCAGTCGCACGGCCTTGGCGCCGTGATCATCGTGCCGATGCTCGACGACGACACCGTGCTGCTGGTGAACGAGTACGCCGCCGGCCTGGGCCGCTACGAACTGGGGTTGCCGAAAGGCCGGCTCGATCAGGACGAGACGGTGGAGCAGGGCGCCGATCGCGAGCTCAAGGAAGAAGTGGGCTACGGCGCGCGCAAGCTCACCATCCTGCATCACCTCTCGCTGGCGCCCGCGTACATGACGCACATGGCGCACGTGGTGCTGGCGCAGGATCTCTACCCGGAACGCCTGCAGGGCGACGAGCCCGAAGAGCTCGAGGTGGTGCCGTGGAAGCTGGCCGACCTGCACACGCTGATCGCCCGCGACGACGTCACCGAAGGGCGTTCCATCGCGGCGTTGTTCATGGCCCGCGAGTACCTCGCCGGCCGGTTCCAGCGCGCATGAGCGGCGCGCCGCTGTCACCCCTGCTGAGCCAGGTTGCCGCCATCGCCGAGGCGGCCGGGCAGGCGATCATGGAGATCTATGCCAGCGATTTCGCCGTCGAGCACAAGGACGACCGCTCGCCGCTCACCGCCGCCGATCTCGCTGCGCAGACGGTGATCGCCGCGGGTCTCGCCGCGCTGCCCGAGGTGCTGCCGGTGATCTCCGAGGAGGCGGTCGCCTGCGACTGGGACGTGCGCCGCCACTGGCAGCGCTACTGGCTGGTCGATCCGCTCGACGGCACCCGCGAGTTCGTCAAGCGCAACGGCGAGTTCACGGTGAACATTGCGTTGATCGACCATCACCGGCCGGTACTCGGCGTGGTGCTCGCGCCGGTCACCGGCGAGAGCTACGTGGCCGAGCGGGGACAGGGCGCGTGGATGCGTACCGGTGCTGCCGACGAGTGGCAGCCGATCCGCAGCCGCACCCTGGCCAATCCGCCCGTGGTGGCCGGCAGCCGCTCGCACGGCGGCACCGGCGAGGCATTGCTCGAACAGCTGCTCGGCGGCACCTACACCGCGCTGCCGATGGGCTCCTCGCTGAAGTTCTGCCTGATCGCCCGCGCCGATGCGGACGTCTACCTGCGCCGTGGCCCCACCAGCGAGTGGGACACCGCCGCCGCGCAGTGCGTGCTGGAAGAGGCCGGCGGCGCCGTGCTCGACCTGGAAGGCGCGCCGCTGCGCTACAACCGCGGCGAGTCGTTGCTCAATCCCGAGTTCATCGCCGTGGGCGACATCGACATCGACTGGGCGGCGCGGCTGGCCGCATCCCTCGCCGGATGACCGGCGCTCCCGCGTCGGCTGCCGCGGCCTCGCCCGGCGCCACGCGTCGTCCGCTCTGGCTGGGGGCGCTGGCGGCGCCGTGTGTGCCCGCGGTGGGCCTGGCAGCGGCATCGGCCACGGATGCTCTCGTGCGCGGCGACTTCATCGGGCTACACGGCTGGCCGGCATTGTTGGGCACGTTCGTGCTGACGCTGGCGGTAGGCCTCGTGTCGATGCTGACGGCCCTGCCCATCCTGGTTTGGCTGCGCGTACGCCGCCGGCTCAGCGGCGCGCGCGTATGCCTGGTCGCGCTGGGGATCGCGGCGCTCGCGCTGACGATCCTCGCGCTCGCCAGTTCGCCCTTGAGTGCGTTCGGTGACCTGGTCGGGCTTGTCTGCGCCGTCCTGGCTGCAGTGACCTTCAATGCCGTGGTCGGCGTGCCGTGGCGCCTGCGCCGGGACGCTTCCGGTCGCCCACGATCGACGCACGCCGAACCACGTTAGCCGGCTCCGCTTTTATCTTTTGGAACCTCACCCCATGACGCGCCACCGCCTCGACGACCTCCTCGCCATCATGGCTCGCCTGCGCGATCCGGACCGCGGCTGCCCGTGGGACGTGCAGCAGGATTTCGCCAGCATCGCGCCGTACACCATCGAGGAAGCCTACGAGGTGGCCGATGCGATCGACCGCCAGGACTGGCCCGATCTGCGCGACGAGCTGGGCGACCTGCTGCTGCAGGTGGTGTTCCACGCGCAGATGGCGAGTGAGCGCGGGCTGTTCGACTTTGCCGACGTGGCCCACGCGATCAGCGACAAGATGATCCGCCGCCATCCGCACGTGTTCGGCGACGTGAGCTACGACGACCTCGACGCGCAGAAGGCGGCGTGGGATGCGATCAAGGCCGAGGAGCGCGCGGCGAAGGGCGAAGCCGTTGACGACAGCGCCCTGGCCGGCGTCTCGCGCGGCCTGCCCGAGTGGAAGCGCGCGCAGAAGCTGCAGGAGAGAGCCGCCCGCACCGGCTTCGACTGGCCCGATCCGAACCCGGTGCTGGACAAGCTGGCCGAGGAGATCGAGGAAGTGCGCGCGGAGTTCGCCGCGGGTGCCGACAAGGCCAGGCTGCAGGACGAGATCGGCGATGTCGCCTTCGTGCTGGTGAACCTGGCCCGCCACGCTGGCGTGGATTTCTCGCAGGCGCTGCGCCATGCCAACGCCAAGTTCGAGCGGCGTTTCCGCCGCATGGAGGCGCTCGCGGGAGCCTCCGGACAGCCACTCACGGCGCGCGACCTCGAGGCGCAGGAGGCGCTGTGGAACGAGGTGAAGCGCGAGGAGCGCCGCAGTCAGTCGTAACGGGGCGCGGACAGCGGCGTAACGCGTCTGTTTGCCGTTGGGTGGAATCGCCGAGTCTCCGCAGGCCAGCGCGCTTCCCTCCAGACCTGGTGCAGTTCGGCTACCAGACTCGCCTCGCACGGCGCAGCTTTCGCCACAGCCCGGACGTGCGTCAGCCGGCGCTGCAACCTTTTGCCGGCCGCGCGCATCCATGCTCCGATCCTTTCTTTGCTCGGAGTCCTCACATGCGCCCATCCCTGATGCTTGCCGCCCTGCTGGCGGTCGCCCCGCTGCCCGCGCTGGCGGCCAACGAATGCAAGTACGAAGCCCCGCGCAACCTCACCGCCGACCTGGCCGGCGTGCGCGGCGTGCAGATCTCGCTGCATGCCGAAGACCTGCACCTCAGCGGCAGCACCTCGGCTGGCCAGACCCTCACGGTGAAGGGGCGCGCCTGCGCCTCTGAGCAGGCGATGCTGGACGACCTGCAGGTGGAGCAGCGGCGCGAGGGTGACCAGCTGATCATCGAGGTGGCGCGCCATCGCGGCATGCACATCAACCTGTTCGGCAGCTCCTACAGCTCGCTCGAACTCAACGTGGACCTGCCGCCAAACATGCCGGTCTCGCTCGCCGTAGGTTCCGGCGATGCCGACGTCAGCGGCCTGCAGCAGCTCGATGCGCAGGTTGGCTCGGGCGACCTCAACGTCAAGCAGATCGCCGGCCGCTTTGCCGCCAGCGTGGGCTCGGGCGACATCGATGCCCGCGACGTGGGCAGCCTGTCGCTGGGCTCGGTGGGTTCGGGCGACGCTCGCGTCACGGGCGTGCGCGGCGACGCGAAGGTCGGCAGCATCGGCTCCGGCGACGTCACGCTCAAGCAGGTCGGCGGCAGCGTGCACGTCGACACGATCGGCTCGGGCGACCTGGAAGTGCACGACGTGGGCGGTGATCTCTCGCTGGGCGCCAAGGGCAGCGGCGACGTGGACTACAGCGGCGTGAAGGGCAAGGTCAGCGTGCCGCGCGACGACGACTGACCGCTCATCCCAGCCATCGCCACGCCACGTACACCAGCGGCGCGCACACCAGCAGGAACGGGATCGACACCCGGTGAAACAGCCGCAGCCCATGCGGCTGTTTCGCCAGGCGTAGCGCGATCAGATTGGCCAGTGAGCCGATCACCAGCCCGAAGCCTCCCACGTTGGCGGCCACGGCGAGCGCAATCGGATCGCTGGCGCGATCGAGCAGCAGCACGGTGGCTGGCACGTTGCTGATCACCTGCGAGACCAGCGCGCCGCCCAGGAACACGGTCAGCGGCTGCGTGAAGTCGAAGCGGTCGAGCAGGCCTCCCACCACGCCCAGTTGGGCGAAGTGGCCCAGCCCCACGAAGATCGCCGCGAACGTCACCAGCAGCGCCCAGTCGACCCGACGCAGGCTGTCGCGGGCGATCAGCGCAAAGGGCACCAGCAGCCCCAGCGCCCCCTCCAGCGCCAGGCCGTGTTCCATCAGTACCACCATCGAGGCCAGCGCGATCAGCGAAACTGCCGCCAGTGGCTTGGCGACGCGATGGTGATCCAGCGCCTCAGCGTCGAGCGTGACGCGGCCCTTCGGCAGCCACGTCACAGTAAGCGCCGTCACCAGTACGAACATCACCGCCGAGGCCGGCAGCATGCCGCGCACGAAGGCGAAGAACGGCAGATGCGCGCTCTGCCACAGCAACAGGTTTTGCGGGTTGCCGATCGGGCTCAGCGTGGAGCCGGCGTTCACCGCCAGCGCTTCGAGCACCACCATCGGCAGCACCGGCAGGTTCGAC
Source organism: Dyella sp. (assembly GCF_051962475.1). Taxonomy (GTDB): domain Bacteria; phylum Pseudomonadota; class Gammaproteobacteria; order Xanthomonadales; family Rhodanobacteraceae; genus Dyella_A. The sequence goes on along the minus strand of NZ_JBQCCF010000041.1, from coordinate 50,177 downwards.
ATGCCGCCGATCGCCACCGTCAGCGGCACCAGCAGGAACAGGCTCACGTCGTTGGTGAGCACCATCGACAGCACCGCGGTGCTGGCGACCAGCAGCAGGCCCAGGGCGCGCAGTGAATGCGCGCGCAGCACCAGGACACCGGCAGCGCGTTGAACCAGGCCGCTGTCGCGGATGCCCTGGATGGCGATCATCAGGCCCATCAGGCCGGCCAGCGTAGGCAACTGCAGCCAGTGCGCGTAACGCGCTGCCGGCTGCGGGTCGGCCAGCGCCAGCAGCAGCGCCAACGTGCCGAACAACGCCAGCAGCCATTCCGCCTTGAGCCAGTGGACCAGACGCGTGCGCAGCGCGGGTCGGGCGGATGTCACCACCCGCTCAGGCCCTCAATGGCGTACACGCGCTGCCAGCTCTCGCGGCGACGGATGAGGTCCGCCAAGCGCGCCAATGCGGGCCACTGGCTGGCCGGGCGGGGCATGTTGCGCGACCAGCGCATCAGCATAGCGAGCAGCAGGTCGGCGGCGGAAAACTCCGCGCCCAATAGATAAGGGCCGCGCGCGGCCAGCTCCGCATCCAGGTAATCCCACACGCCTTCGATCTTTGCCACCAGCGCCGCGCGCACCTGTGGCGGATGCTCGCTGGCTCCCAGTTCCGGCGGATAGAACCAGAAGCGGTACGTCGACAGCAGGGTGTTGCTCAGGTACACCAGCCACTGCTGGAACGCCTCGCGTGCGGGCGTCCCCGGCGCGGGCGCGAGCCCGGCAGCGGGGTGGCGGTCGGCCAGCATCATCAACAGCGCGGCCGACTCGTGACGCGCGCGCCCGTCGATCACCAGCGTGGGCACCACGCCGCGTGGATTGAGCGCGAGGTAGGCCGGATCGCGCTGCGCCCCCTGCTCGATGTCCACCAGTTTCAACTCGTGCGGCGCGCCAGTTTCGATCAGCGCCATGTGCACCACCATGCTGGCCGTGCCGGGGGAGTAGTAGAGCGTATACAAGGGCGTCTCCGGGGAGGGCAATCGCGCGATGGTGGCGGGCGGCTCAGGCCTCGCGCAAGAGCCGCATCGGCGAGGTGCGGGTCACCGTGCGGGTGCCAGCCAGGCCCAGCAGCATCACGACCATCGCGGCTAGGAGGGCGTAGAGCGCCAGCGGAAGCAGCGGCGGCACGAAGCCCTCGATGTGGAACACCGCCCGTCCCAGCCACCATCCCGTGCCCGCCGCGCCGATCGCCGCAGTCAGCCCGGCCACCGCGCCGAGCAGCGCGAACTCGCAGGCTGCCGCCACCCGCAGCTGGCCGCGACGCGCGCCCAGCGTGCGCAGCAACGCCGCCTCGTGCCGTCGCTCGGCCGCGCTGGCGGCCAGTGCCGCCGCCAGCACCAGCGCGCCGGCGAGCAGGCTGAAGCCGAGGATCCAGCGCACCGCGTTGCTGACCCGGTCGACGATCTCGCGCACGCGGTCGAGCAAGGCGTCCACATCGATCAGGCTGAGGTTGGCGTAATCGCGCGAGAGCTTCGCCAGCGCATCGGCGCGTCCGCGCGGCAGGTAGAAGCTACCCAGGTAGCTGTGCGGCAGTGCGCTGGCGTGGTCGGCGTCCAGCAGCAGAAAGAAGTTGACCCGGAACGAGCTCCAGTCCACCTCGCGCACGCTGCTCACGGTGGCGTCGATGCTGGCCTCGCCGATGCTGAAGCGCATGGTGTCGCCCAGCTTGAGGTGGAACATGTCGCGCCACATGGCATCCACTGACACCTGCGCCTGCGCCGGGTGCGGCGCAAACCACGTACCGGCCACCAGCCGGTTCGCCGGCGGCAGCGCGTCGGTCCATGACAGGCGCAACTGGCGGTCGGTCCAGTCCTTGGCGCGCTCGTCGGTGAGCGGCAGCTGGTCCACCGGCGTACCGTTGATCGCGATCAGCTTGCCCACCGCCAGCGGCAGCACGTTGAGCTGCTGCGCGCCGATGCGGTCCAGTGACTGCGCGAAGCCGGCGCGCTGCTCGTCCTGCAGGTTGAGCACGAACCAGTTCGGCGTGTCGGTGGGCAGCTCGCGGCGCCAGCCTTCCAGCAGCGAGGGGGCTACGACGGCGAGCAGCAGCAGGGCCACCAGCCCCAGGCTGAGCGCGGTGGCCTGGATCAGGCTCAGGCCCCGTCGCCGCGCCAGCGCCGCCAGCCCCAGCCGCAGCGCGGGATGTGCGCCCGGCGCGATGCGCCGGGCCAGCCACAGCAGCAGCGCGGCCAGCCCGGCAGCGATGGCCGCCACACCGAGCAGGCTGGCGGCGAGGATGCTGGCCATCTTCGCCGAATCGCTCTGGCCCCAGATCAGCGCCAGCGCCACCAGCGCAGGAATGACATACAGCGCATCGAAGCGGCGCACGCGGCGCACCACCCTGGCGCGGAACACCGCCACCGGCGGCACCTCGGCCAGCCGCGCCAGCGGCGGCAGCGCGAAGCCGGCGAGCACGGCGATTCCCACCGCGGCGGCCGCGAAAGCGGGCAGCAGCGGCAGCTGGGTTGGCACGTTGCCGAACAGCGAACTAGCCACCAGCCAGGCGCCTTGCGCCAGGGCGAGCGTGAGCGCGATCCCGATAACCACCGCCGGTACGGCGAGCGCGCCGAGCGTGCCCAGCAGCAGCGCCATCACCCGCCGGCGCGAGGTGCCCAGCGCGCGCAGCAGCGCCACTTCCCGGGTCTTGCGTCGCGCATAGCGCTGCGCCGCCAGGGCGATTGCCACGCCGGCCAGCAGCGCGGAGAGCAAGGCGGTGAGTCGCAGGAACGCGCTGGCGCGGTCGAACGCCGTGCGCATGCGCTCCTGGGTCTGCTCCGGCGTGATCAGTTGCGCGCCCTGCGGCAACGTCTGCGACTCGGCCCAGCGTCGCCAGCGTTGCACCGCGTCCGGCTCGCCGGCCAGCAGCAGGCGATGACGGGCGCGGCTGCCTACTCCAAGCAGTCCGACGGCGCGGGCATCCTCCAGGTTCATGATCGCCCGCGGTGCCAGCGCAAACAGCTCGCCGCCATCGGGTTGGCGCACCAGTTCGGCGGCGACGCGCAGGTCGCGCCCGCCGACCTGCACGGTGTCGCCGACATGGCGGCCCAGCGCGATCAGTGCGCGGTGATCCAGATACACGTCCCCGCTCGCCGGCGCGTGGCCATCGATGGTTTGGCCGCCGCCATCGCGCAGCTCCAGCGTGCCGCGCAGCGGGTAATCGCTGTCGGTGGCCTGCACGTCCAGCAACTGGCTGCGGCCGTCGGCGAAGGCCACGCTGGGGAAGCTGGCCACGCGGTTCTGCCGCAGGTCGTCGCGCGTCGCCTCGTTGGCATACGCGGCGGGCAGCGGCTGCGGCGCGCTGATGCCGATGTCGCCGCCGATCAGCTCGGCCGCGCTGGCCAGCATGCCGCGCTCGATGCGCGTGGCCAGCGTGGCCACCACGCCCAGTGCCACCACCGCCAGCACCAGCGAGGCGGCCAGCGTGCGCAGTTCCGGCAGGTGCCATTCACGGCGCAGGCTGCGCAGCGCAAGCGGGAGCATGTTCATGCGGCGACGCCTTCGCTGCGGCCGACCACGCAGCCTTCCTCAAGCTCGATCTGGCGCTGGCAGCGCGCCGCCAGCGCGGCGTCGTGGGTGACCAGCACCAGCGTGGTCTGGCGATCGCGATTGAGCGCAAAGAGCAGGTCGGTGATGTGGTGGCCGGTGCGCTGATCGAGGTTGCCGGTGGGTTCGTCGGCAAACAGCAGCCGTGGCCCGTGCACGAACGCGCGGGCGATCGCCACGCGCTGCTGCTCGCCACCCGAGAGCTGGGCCGGGTAGTGTCGGCGACGGCTGCCCAGCCCCACTGCGTCCAGCGCCTCGCGGGCGCGAGCACGGGCATCGCGTGCGCCTTCCAGCTCCAGCGGCAGCATCACGTTTTCCTCGGCGGTGAGCGCCGGCAGCAGGTGGAAGGACTGGAACACGAAGCCAACCAGGCGTCGGCGCAGGTCGGCTCGGGCTTCTTCGTCCATGGTTTCCAGCGCCTGCCCGTCGACGTGGATGCTGCCGCCCGTGGGCAGGTCCAGGCCGGCCAGCAGGCCGAGCAGGGTGGTTTTGCCGGAGCCGGATGCGCCGACGATGGCGAAGCTCTCGCCCGCGTGCACCGCCAGAGTGACGCCCCGCAGGATCGTCAGCGTGCCCTCGGGCCCGACGACCGACTTGCTAACATCGATCGCTTCAAGCACCGGACGGGATGAATCGCTCATGCGTCGTTTCCTTTGCACACTGGGATTGCTGCTGTGGGGAGTGGCCGTCGCGCAGGCGGCGCCGACCCGGAGCGTACTGGTGCTGGGCGACTCGCTGTCGGCGGCGCACAACATCCCGGTGGAATCGGGCTGGGTGCATCTGCTGGGCGAGCGTCTGGGCAAGATGGAGCCGCCGTGGCGCGTGGTCAATGCCAGCATCAGCGGTGAAACGTCGCTCAGCGGCCGCAATCATCTGCCGGCCCTGCTGGCGAAGGAGCGCCCGGCCGTGGTGGTGATCGAGCTGGGCGCCAACGACGGCCTGCGCGGCCTGCCGCTGGACGCGCTGCGCGCCAACCTGGCCGCCATGATCGATCTGGCCCAGAAGCGCGGCGCCCGCGTGCTGCTGCTGGGGATCGAGCTGCCGGTGAACTACGGCCCGCAGTACCGCGACGGCCTGCGGGCCATCTACGCCGACCTGGCGCGCAGCAAGCGCATCGGCCTGGTGCCGTTCCTGCTCGAAGGCGTCGCGCTCGATCCCACGCTCATGCAGGACGATGGTCTGCACCCGCTGGCCGCCGGCGAGCCGCGCGTACTGGACAACGTCTGGCAAGGCCTCGCGCCGCTGTTGAAGGCCGTGCGGAAGTAGCGCCGCGCGAGGTTTCTTGACCGCCAAGTGAACGCGTCCGGCGACCTTCACATCGTGGTCACTGCGCGGCTCGGTAGCCTTTCACAAACGTGAAATCGGGAAACCGCAGGACGAACCTATGAGCGTACGTGACGAGCAATCGGGTCTGGTGCTTCTGGTGGAAGACAACCGCCAGATCGCCGAAATGGTGGGTGAATTCCTGGAGCGCCGCGGTTATTCGGTGGACTACGCCGCCGATGGCGTCAGCGGTCTGCATCTGGCCGTCTCCAACAGCTACGACGTGGTGGTGCTCGACCTCATGCTGCCCGGCATGGACGGCCTGGACGTCTGCCGCAAGCTGCGCAAGGACGCGAAGAAGTCGACCCCGGTGCTGATGCTCACCGCGCGCGACACGCTGGAAGACAAGCTGGTTGGCCTGGAAGCTGGCGCGGACGACTACCTGGTCAAACCGTTCGAGGTGCGCGAGCTGGAAGCCCGCCTGCGTGCGCTGATCCGTCGCGATCGCCGCCAGGTGTCCACCGAGGTGCTGACCGTGGGCGACATGACGCTGGACACCGCCACGCTGCGGCTCACCCGCGGTGGGCAGGAGCTCACCGTGTCGCCGATTGGCCTCAAGCTGCTGGCGATCCTCATGCGTGAATCGCCCCGCGTGGTCAGCCGCCGCGATATCGAGCGCGAGATCTGGGGTGACACGCTGCCCGATTCAGACACGCTGCGTTCGCATCTGTACAACCTGCGTCGCGTGATCGACAAACCGTTCGACAAGCCGCTGCTGCATACCATTCATTCGGCCGGCTATCGCCTCGCCGACCTTGAAGCGGAGGTGGCCACCGCGACGCAGCCGGCCTGAAAGGTGCCTGGTTGTCTCACGTAACACTGTCATGAATAGCAGGGGTTCATCTCAGGCACAGGACGCGTTCCGCAGCGGCGCCTTCCAGCGCCGCATTGCGCTCATCTTCGTGTTACAGCTCATTGCCGTGGGCATCAGCGTGATGATGGGAACGTATGACATGGCGCCAGTGTGGGCCGTGCTCGCGCTGATCGTGATTACCACCATGCTGGCTTGGCTGGCAGCGCGACGCCAGTGGCGGCCGGTCTCCGCGCTGGCGCGACTGGTGAACGGCTGGGATCAGCATCCCGATCTCGAGGCCTTGTCGCCACAGCGTTTGTCGCGCCACACCGATGCCGACGTGGCTTCGCTCGCCCGTGGCCTGCACGGCTTTGCCACGCGCATCGCCGGCTACACCGAGCGCGAGCGCAATTTCACTCGCGACGCCAGCCATGAGCTGCGCAGTCCGCTGACGGTCATCAAGATGTCGGTGGACATGCTCGCCGAAGAAGAAGGGCTGACCGATTTCGGCGAGCGCTCGCTGCAGCGCATCCGGCGCTCAACGCGCGAGATGGAGGCGCTGGTCGAGGCGCTGTTGATTCTCGCCCGCGAATCGGACAACGGGGTCGACGAAGAGGTGTTCGTCGTCAACGACGCGGTACGCCATGAACTCGACTTCGCACGCGACATGTTGGTGGGGCGGCCGATCGAGTTGCAGCTCGAAGAACCCTCGCGCTTCGCGTTGCGTGGGTCGCCGCGCGTGTTTGCGGTGCTGTTCTGGCAACTGATTCGCAATGCCTGCCAGCAGACCGAGCGCGGCCGGGTGGTGGTGACCGTGATGCCAGGCATGGTGGTGGTGGCCAATCAGTCCGAGCCGCTCGCCGAGCCCGCCAGTGGCGGCAAGATGCCGCTGTACGGCGCCGACCGTCACGGGTTCGAGCTGGCCATCGCTCAGCGCATCAGCGATCGGTTCGAATGGCCGCTGGAGCTCAAGACGCGGCCGGGCAGCCAGAACGTGGCGAGCATCCGCTTCCCCCACACCCAGGCGGCCTGACAGCAAAACGCCGCGCCCTTGCGGACGCGGCGTGCATGAAGACGCGTGGCGCGGCCTACGCGCGCAAGGTGGGCGATACGGTGAAGTCGCAGCCGGTCTTGGCCTTCACCTCGTCCGCCGTCACCCCTTCGTGCAGTTCGATCAGGGTCAGCCCCTGGCCCTTGGCCACTTCGAACACGCACAAGTCGGTAATGATCAGATCCACCACCTGCTTGCCGGTGAGCGGCAGGTCGCACTGGTTCTTGATCTTCGGTGAGCCGTCCTTCGCGGTGTGCTCCATCAGCACCACCACGCGCTTTACGCCGCTGACCAGATCCATCGCGCCGCCCGGCCCCTTGACCATCTTGCCCGGCACCATCCAGTTGGCGAGGTCGCCGTGGCAGGACACTTCCAGGCCGCCGAGGATCGACAGGTCGATGTGGCCGCCGCGGATCATCGCGAACGAATCGGCGCTGGAGAAGAAGCTCGAACCGGGCAGGGTGGTGATGGTCTGCTTGCCGGCGTTGATCAGGTCCGGGTCCACGTGCGCATCGTCCGGGAACGGGCCGATGCCGAGCAGGCCGTTCTCCGACTGTAGGATCACGTCCATGCCTGCGGGAATGAAGTTGGCGACCAGCGTGGGGATGCCGATGCCGAGGTTGACGTAGTAGCCGTCGCGCAGCTCCTTCGCCGCGCGCTGTGCCATCGCGCTGCGAATCGGGCTTTCCTTGCCGGTGTTGGCGCCAGCGATGGTGCGGAACTCGATGCGCTTCTCGTAGCTGGCGCCCTGGATGATGCGGTCCACGTAGATGCCCGGCACGTGGACCTGGTCCGGCTCCAGTGTGCCGACCTCCACCAGCTCCTCCACCTCGGCCACGCACACCTTGCCGCAGGTGGCGATCATCGGGTTGAAGTTGCGCGCGGTCTTGCGGAACACCAGGTTGCCCAGGCGGTCGCCCTTCCATGCCTTGACGATGGACACGTCGGCGTGGATCGCCTCCTCCAGCACGTACTCCTTGCCGTCGAAGGTCTTGGTCTCCTTGCCTTCGGCCAGCTTGGTACCGAAGGCGGTACGCGTGTAGAAGCCGGGGATGCCGGCGCCGCCGGCGCGCAGCTTTTCGGCCAGCGTGCCCTGCGGCACCAAGTGCAGCTCCAGCTCGCCGGCCAGCACCTGCCGTTCGAACTCCTTGTTCTCGCCCACGTACGAGGCGTACACGCGCTTGACCTGGCGGGTCTTCAGCAGCGGCCCCATGCCGAAGTCGTCGACACCGGCGTTGTTGCCGACGATGGTCAGCCCCTTGGTGCCGGCGGCGAGCAGAGCGCCGATCAGGTTCTCGGGAATGCCGCACAGGCCGAAGCCACCGGCGGCGATCGTCATGCCGTCGGCCAGCAGTCCGTCCAAAGCCTTGTCGGCGCTTGCGTAAACCTTGTCCATTGCGATGCCCGTTTGCGTGGAATCAGCGCACAAGGATACGACGGAACGCCCGCACCCGGCCTCGTACAAAGGTCCGATGCACGGCCGCCTGTATCTGGAGGCGATCGATCCGGCCGTCGCGTGGGAGCGCGACTGCAGGGTTCGCGCCGTGATCTGCCGTATTGACGGCTATCGATTACGCATGTAAACATCAACCATCGATTACATGCGTAAACGTGAGGCGCCATGATCAGCGAAGCCGAAGCCGTCGTGATGGAAGTGCTGTGGCGCAGCGCGCCACGCAGCGCCGAAGAGATCCTCGCCGAGGTCGGGGTGGCACAGCAGTGGCAGGAGGGCACGGTGAAATCTCTGCTCAACCGGCTCCTCAAGAAGAAGGCGGTGAAGGCCGAGCGTGATGGCCGCCGTTATCTCTACAGCCCGCTGCTGCCGCGCGAGAAATACGTGCACCAGACCAGCAAGAGCCTGCTCGATCGCCTGTTCGGCGGCCGCGTGGCACCGCTGGTGGCGCACTTCTCCGAGCAGCAGAAGCTCTCGAAGAAGGACATCGCGGACCTGCGCCAGCTGCTCAAGGAGCTGGGCGATGACTAGCTTTGCATCCTTCACCGCGACGCTGCTCAGCCAAGCCTGGAGTGCGATGCTGGTATTTGCGGCGGCGGTTGCCATCGTGCTGGCGCTGCGCCTGCCGTGCCGGCGCCTGTTCGGTGCAGGGCAGGCTCTTCAACTGTGGTCACTGGTGCCGCTGATGCTGCTTACGGCGGCCTGGCCGCGCATGCCGGGCGCGACGGCATCGCGCCTGCCGCCCGTAGTCGTGCGCATCGTCACGGCACCGGCGGTGCTCTCCGCACCGATAGCCGTCACGGCTTCGGTGGACTGGCGCACGCTGCTACTGGCCAGTTGGGCCGCCGGCGTACTCATGATGTTGGCACGGGCGGCCGTGACACAGGCGCGCTTTCGCCGACAACTGGCGGGGGCTCGGCGAGTGGGGTGCGAGAGCGACCGATGGCCGGTGTGGCGCGCAGCGCGGCCGGATGTTGGCCCTGCGCTGGTAGGCCTTTGGCGGCCCAGGATCATCGTTCCCGCCAACTTCGACACGCACTATTCAGCTGCCGAGCAGATGCTGATCCTGGCGCATGAAGCCATGCACGCGCGCCGCCGCGACATATGGCTGAGCCTGTTCGCGTTGCTGCTCGCAAGCGCGTTCTGGTTTCTGCCACTCAGCGGCTGGGCGCTGGTGCGCTTTCGTTACGACCAGGAGCTGGCCTGCGACGCCGCGGTCCTGCGTGAGCACCCCGCTGGAAAGCGCCAATACGCCCAAGCGATGTTGAAAACCCAGTCGTCCCGGCTCGCCTTGCCGGTCGGCTGCCTCTGGTCATCCCGTCACCCGATCACGGAGCGTATCGCCATGCTGAAGCAAAACCCTCCCCGTCCCCTCCGTCGCCTCTATGGCCTGGCGGCGCTGGTCATCCTTGGTCTCGGCCTGGGCCAGTTGGTCTTTGCCGCCGGATCAGGCCGCTCCGTGGGGCAGCCTCCCGCCGACGATCTACCGGCGGGCACCACCGCGGATGGGTACACGCTGCGCTTGGCGGTCAGTGCGGACGACCGACCGCTGCAGCCGCGCAGTACGGCCTGCTACCGCGCCGGCCAGTTCTATGCGCTCGACGAGCAGGCTGCCGGCGACCTGCCGCCCTGGCACGGCCGTATCACCGTGGTGCCGGCCGAGCATGGCCAGCTGGAGGTTCGCACTGACCTCAGCGGTGGCTCGCTGACCAAGCCTGTAGCGCCGCGCATCCGCATGCAGCCGGGCCAGCCGGGCGGCATCCAGACTGGCGACACCGTGACCGATAAGGACGGTCGCTCCATCGATCGCACGCTCAAGCTGGAAGTCACCGCCTGGCCGGGCTGTGTAAAGCCCGCCACCGCTGTCGCAAACAACAGCGTGCAGTTCCACTTTGCTACCCACTCGGCGCGGGCCGTGGCGCAGAGCATTGCGCAGCAGGCGGGGCTCACTATCGACAATCCGCAAAGCCTGGGCGCGACCCAGCCGGTCGCCGGCAACTTCGAGGGCGTGCCTGCCTCTGAAGCGCTGTGGCTAGTTGGAAACCTGGTTGGCATGAAACCGGTGTTCAACGGCAAGCAGGTGCGCTTCGAGCCGCAATGACGGCGGCATAGGGAGACGGCGGCATCGCTATACTCTCGCCGTCCCCGGGGAGTAGACGATCGTGATGCCGCCGCGCCTGCTGATGCTTCTTGCTGCCGCCAGTCTCTCGGCGGCGGTTCACGCGGCTGGCCCGGTGCTGGTGATCCATGCCGGCGCCGGCGTGCTGCGGCGTGACATGCCGCCGGCGCGTGAGAAGGCGATCCGCGCCGCGCTGACCCAGGCGCTGGAGGCGGGCTATGCCCAGCTCAAGGCGGGCAAGCCCGCCATCGACGCAGTCACCGCATCGCTGACCGTGCTGGAGGACGATCCGCTGTTCAACGCGGGCCGTGGTTCGGTGTTTACTCACGCCGGCACGCTGGAGATGGACGCGGCGATCATGGACGGCTACACGTTGCGCGCCGGCTCGGTGGCCGCGGTGTCGGACGTGAAGAACCCCATCGTGCTGGCCCGCGCCGTGATGGAGCACACGCCCCACGTGATGCTGGTGGGCGACGGCGCCGAGGCATTCGCCCAGGCGCAGGGCATCGCCCGCGAGAAGCCGGAGTACTTCCGCACCGAGGAGCGCTGGCAGCAACTGCAGCAGGCGCTGAGGGAAGACGCCGCCGGCCAGCCGCACGTCGATGGAGATACCGCCCGGCACTTCGGTACGGTCGGCGCGGTGGCGCTGGATGTCTACGGCCACCTGGCTGCCGGCACCTCCACCGGCGGCATGAACGACAAGATGCCTGGCCGGGTCGGCGATTCGCCGATCATCGGTGCCGGCACGTATGCCAACGCCGGGTGCGCGGTGTCAGGTACGGGCTGGGGCGAGTTCTACATGCGCACGGTCGCCGCGCACGCCATCTGCACGCGCGTGACGCAGCTGCGCGTGCCCATCGCACGCGCTGCCGCCGAGGTGATCAACCAGGAAATCCCCGCCATGGGCGGCAGCGGCGGAGCGATCGCGCTCGATGACCGGGGCCACATCGCCATCCCGTTCAACACCCACGGCATGTTCCGCGGCTGGATCGACGGCCAGGGCCACCCGCACGTGGCGATCTATGGCGACGAGGACGACGGCACCGGCGAGCTGCTGCCTGCGCCGGCACCGGACGATGCGGCGTCCGACGCCGGCCCCTAGAGGGGACGATCGCCGGGCCGCTCAGTCGTCCCGATCGGGGCGTTCGCGCACCGGGTGCTTGCTCAGTTTGCGTTGCAGCGTGCGGCGGTGCATGCCCAGGCGGCGCGCCGTTTCGGAGATGTTGCCGTCGCACTCGGTGAGCACGCGGTGGATGTGCTCCCACTCCAGCCGACGCAACGCCAGCGGGGCCTCGGGCGCATCCAGCACCTCGTCGTCGTCCGCATGCGGGCCGTCACCATCGACCAGCGCACGGACCACCGCGTCGGCATCCACCGGCTTGGCCAGGTAGTCGTGCGCGCCGCGCTTGATGGCCTCCACCGCCGTGGCGATCGAGGCGTAGCCGGTGAGCAGCAGGATCCGCATGTCCGGCACCAGGCGGTGCAGGTCGGGGATCAGGCGCAGGCCGTTCTCCTCGCCGAGCTTCAGGTCGAGCACGCAGTAGCGCGGCTGATGCCGCCGGGTCAGCGCGCGCGCCTCGTCGGCGTTGGCGGCATGGATTACTTCGAACCCGCGAGAACCCAGGGCCCGGGCCAGGACGCGGCCGAAGGTGGCGTCGTCGTCGATGATGAGCAGAGGGCGTGCAGACACGGGGGCGGTTGTATCGGTCATCGCGGCATCCAAAGGATCAGCTGCGTGCATTGTCGCGGAGCCGTGCCCCGCATGCACGCACCACACTGTCGCGCATTACGGCACCGAGATCGCCGAGAGCGGTAGCCGGATGCTGACCTCGGCACCCTGGTCGGTGCTGACCACGGTGAGCTCACCGCTGAGGCGCTCGGCGGTGGCTTCGGCCAGCGTGAGGCCCAGACCGAGGCCGCCCTGTTTCTGGCTCTGTCCGAGAGCGCGACCGGGCCGCCCGGCGATGAAGCCGGGTCCGCGGTCGCTCACCCGCAGCTCCAGCCAGCCTTCCTGGTGACGTACGCGCAGCGCCACCTCGTGCGATCCGCGCATCGCCGAGGCGTCGGCGGCGTTGTTGAGCAGATTGATCAGTGCGTGGCGCATGCCCGGCGGGCTGCGCAGCACGGTGTCGGCGGTGGCTGCGTCCAGTTCCAGCTCCAATTCGGCCTCGGGGCGCAGCAGCTGGAAGCGCTCCAGACAGCCGCGCACGAAGTCGCCCAGGCTCATCTGCTCGTCTTCCTGCGAGAGCTGCGCCTTGCCGAAGGCGACCATCTCGCGAAGGATGCCTCGGCAGCGCTCCACCTGCGCTTGCAGCAGCGCCAGGTCGTCGGCCAGGACGGTGTTGGCCGCGTGCTCGCGCCGCAGCTCTGGCAGCAGCGTGCGCATGGTCGACAGCGGCGTGTTGAGTTCGTGCGCCGCACCGGCGGCCTGGGTGGCGATGGCGAGAATGCCTTCGTCGCGCAGCGCCCGCTCGCGTACACGCTGCACCTCACCCTGCTGTGCGCGCACGGCCGTGGCCAGCCTGTTGATGAAGAAGCCCAGCAGCGCCGCCGTGATCACGAAGTTCACCGCCATGCCGATCACGTGCAAGGCAAATCCGCCAGGGCCTTCCATGATCGGCGGCAGCGGCACGTAGTGCGCCAGCAGCGTCAGGTAAGCCAGCCCGGTGAGCGCGGACACCGCCAGCAGCGCCGGCACCGTGAGCGCCGCTGCGCCCAGCGCGATCGGCATCAGCAGCAACGTCACGAATGGATTGGTGGCGCCGCCGGTGAAATACAGCAGCGCCCACAGCACGATCGTGTCCACGGCGATGTGACCGATCGTCTCCCATTCGCGCACCGGCCACGGCTGGGTCAGCCGCCACGAGGCGAACGCGGCGAACACGGCGTGGAAGCCGATGATCACCAGCAGTGGCAATACCGGCACGTCCATGCGCATCCACAGGGCCGCCACCAACACCGCGCTGCTCTGCCCGGTGATTGCGCACAGGCGCAACCAGGCCAGTGTGCGGGTGAGTGCGGAGGGAGCGAAGCGCTGCGGCGAGGCGGAGTGCTGAGAGGTCATGGTGGGAAGGCCCGCCTGGAGGGCGAGCCGGACGGGCTCAGGGCGTGGGGTTGTCGTAGCTCTCTTCGCTGCGCGAAGCGGGCAGAGGGGTGTGCGTCGTGTCGTTGGCGTGGCTGGCCGAGAGCTTGTTCATCAGCGGCAGTACGGCCAGCGCGACCGCGGTGCAGCCGATGCCGACCACGCCGAGCTTGTTGAACAGACTGGTGTAGATCTCCAGCGACTGCAGCGGATCGGTGAGCCCCTCGGGGATGTGCGCGTAATTGGCCACCACGCTGCCCAGGTACTGCGAGATGCCGACGGCCACGTAGTAGGCGCCCATCATGAAGCCACCCATGCGCGCGGGCACGTAGCGAGCGATCATCGCCAGCCCCAGGCCCGACACCAGCAGCTCGCCCAGTGAGTACAGGCCGTAGCCCCCGACCATGACCCAGGACGAAACCTGACCGTTGACCGCCCAGATGGCGCCGATGCCGTACATGAAGAAACCGGCCGCCACCGCGCCGAAGCCCCAGGCGAACTTCACCGCCACCGACGGATTGCGGCCGAGCCGGCCCAGGCCGTTGTAGATCCACACCAGCACCGGGCTGAGCAGCACGATCCAGATCGCGTTGAGGTTCTGGTACTGCTCGGGAATCCAGTTAATGTGGAACCCGAGCAGGTTCATGTCGGTGTCGACGTTTCGCTGCGCGAACAGGTTCAGCGAGGTCGCCATCTGCGCGTAGAAGATGAAGAAGAAGATCGTCTGCACGGTGAGCACCAGCGCGGCGATCAGGCCGGCGCGCTCGGTTTTCTCGGCGCTGCGGATCAGGTGTACGAAGATGCCCAGGATCACCACGCCGGCCAGGTACACGCAGATCTTGGCGGCCAGCAGGCTCTGCAGGATGAAGGCGACCACGTCGACCATCACCAGCGAGGCGGCCAGCAGCGCCAGCGCGCGCATTGGTTTCACCGGCTGGCTGTCCGACGGCGAGCCGATATGCGCAAGGGTGCGGTACATCAGCGAGTAGTTGATCAGGCCGAGCAGCAAGCCGATCGCGCAGGCGCCGAAGGCGGTGTGCCAGCCCCAGTTGTCGCCGTAAGCCGCGGCCACGTGGTCGCGGATCCAAGGCGTGGCGGTCATCGAGATCATCGAGCCGACGTTCACCGCCATGTAGTAGATGGTAAAGGCGCTGTCGATCTTGGTGTCGTCGCCTTCGTAGATCTTGCGCACGAGGTTGCCGGCGTTGGGCTTGAAGAAGCCGTTGCCGACCACGATCACGCCCAGCGCGCTGTACAGCAGCGTCGGGTTGCTGGAGGGAATCCACAGCATCGCGTAGCCCAGCGCCAGCACCACAGCGCCGAGCAACATGGTGCGACGCGTGCCCAGCAGCTTGTCGCCGATCCAGCCGCCGATGGCCGGGGTGGCGTAGATCAGTGCCGCTGCCGCACCCCAGACCAGGTTCGCTTTGCTGTCGATGAAGCCGAGCTTCTTCATCATGTAGGTGACCATCAGCACCTGCATGCCGTAGAAGCCGAAGCGCTCCCACATTTCGATGAGGAAGACTGTGCTGAAGGAGCGTGTCTGGGAGACTGGCGGGTTCTGAAGGGCCATGTCGTTTCCGTGCGGGTTCATGCCGTGGCATCACGCGTGGTGATGCCCCTAGTCGCGTCCCTGAACGGGTCACAACCGCCGAAGCGTACCCGATACGGTTTTTGCATGTCGCTGCGCCGCGCCATCGTGCCACGGCCGCCTCCGACGTCGCCCCAGCGCGGCCTGGCGTGCGCTCAGAGGTTCGTGGATCGGGTGGCTATGGCATGATCCGCCGACCAAGACGCCGTCCAACCGGCGCTCCGCCGGCCGCCGCAAGCGGGTAATTGCGCGGATTTTCATGATTCAGGAGACAGTGCCCCATGCCCGGCAGCGGATTTCGCGGCAACCCCCGCCAGCTGTGGAACGCCTTCCGCTGGTCGATGAAAGGGCTGCAGGCCGGCTGGCGCCACGAAGCGTCCTTCCGTCTGGAAGCGATGCTGGCCGTGGTGCTGGTGCCGCTGGGCCTCTGGCTGGGCCATGGCGCACTGGAGAAGAT
This sequence comes from Dyella sp., assembly GCF_051962475.1. Lineage (GTDB taxonomy): Bacteria > Pseudomonadota > Gammaproteobacteria > Xanthomonadales > Rhodanobacteraceae > Dyella_A. The sequence continues at coordinate 34,733 of NZ_JBQCCF010000041.1, read as the reverse complement.
CGCGCTGGTGCTCCCGGCCGTGCTGGTGCTTTCCGGCGAGCTGCTCAACTCAGCCATCGAGGCGGTGGTGGACAAGGTCAGCCCCGAATTCCACGAGCTGGCCGGCCGCGCCAAGGACATGGGCTCGGCGGCGGTATTTCTGCTGCTGGTGTTCACCATGCTGTGCTGGGGGCTGATCCTGGTGCCGCGCTGGATCTAGTACGGCCTTTATGCGGTCCAAACGCGTCTCGTCATCCGTTTCATCGAGGGAGTGATTACCATGAAATTCGTGCGTACCTGCGTGCTCCTGCTTCTGGTGGCCGGCCTCTCCGGCTGCGGCTACAACGCCATCCAGCGTCAGGACGAGGCGGTGAAGGCAGCCTGGTCGGAGGTGCTCAACCAGTACCAGCGGCGCGCCGATCTGGTGCCCAACCTGGTCAACACCGTGAAGGGCTATGCCCAGCACGAGGAGAAGGTGTTCACCGAGGTGACCGAGGCGCGCGCCAAGGTCGGCTCGATCCAGGTCGACGCCGACACCGTCAACGACGCACAGAAGCTGGCGCAGTTCCAGGCGGCTCAGGGGCAGCTGGGCAGCGCGCTGTCGCGGTTGATGGTGGTCAGCGAGAACTACCCGCAGCTCAAGGCCGACGGCCTGTTCCAGAACCTGCAGGCGCAGCTGGAAGGCACCGAGAACCGGGTCACCGTGGCGCGCAATCGCTATGTGCAGTCGGTGCAGGCATACAACTCGATGATCCGCACCTTCCCGAACAACCTCACCGCCAAGATGTTTGGCTACAAGGTGAAGCCGAACTTCAGCGTGGAAAACGAGAAGGCGATCTCCACCGCACCGAAGGTGGATTTCGGCACGACCGCACCGGCCGCGTCCGCCTCGGCGCGTTGAGATGATGCGACACCTGTCGCGCCTGTTCGTGCTGGCGCTGGCGCTGACCTGGATGGCGCCGGCCCGGGCTGCGGACGTGCCCGCCTTGGCGCGGCACGTTACCGACCTCACCGGCACGCTGACCGCGCAGCAGGTCGATGCGCTCGATGCCAAGCTGGTGGCGCTGGAGCAGCGAAAGGGCACCCAGCTGGTGGTGTTGATGGTGCCCACCACCGGCGATCAGGACATCGAGAGCTATTCGCTGGCCGTGGCCGAGGCCAACAAGATCGGCCGCAAGGGTACCGACGACGGCATCCTGCTGCTGGTCGCCAAGAACGACCGGAAGGACCGTATCGAGGTCGGCTACGGCCTGGAGGGTGCAGTGCCCGATGCCGCCACCGCGCGGATCCGGCGCGAGTTCATCGAGTCGCGCTTCAAGCAGGGCGATTTCTACGGTGGCCTGGACGCCGGCGTCGACGCGTTGATCAAGCTGATCGATGGCGAGCAACTGCCGGCGCCCGAGCCGACGAGCCAGCGCCGCAGCCGCGGGCTGGACCTGGGTCACGCGATGCTGATCGGCCTGTTCGTGGCGCTGTTCCTGCGCCGACTGTTCGGCCGGGCACACGTGATCGTGCGCACGCCGCTGGGCGCGGCGCTCACCGGCGGCCTGCTGTGGTTGCTGGCCGCGGCCGTGGGCGTGGGCGTTCTGGGCGCCGTCATCGGCGCCATCGTGATGCTGATGCCCGGAGGTGGCGGGCGTTCCATCGGCGGCGGCGGCTGGGGCGGATGGGGTGGCCTGGGCGGCGGTGGTTTCGGCGGTGGCGGCTTCGGCGGTGGTAGCAGCGGCGGCGGATTCGGTGGCGGCGGCTTCAGCGGCGGCGGCGGCAGCTTCGGCGGCGGCGGTTCGTCGGGGAGTTGGTGATGGAACGTCTGCAGCGATGGGTGCGAAACGTATTCGGTGGCTGGTTTCATCTGCGGCGATGCTTTCCGGCAGACTTGCTCGATGCGATGGCGCAGGCCATCAGTGAAGGGGAGCGGCGCCATCTGGGCGAGGTGCGCTTCGCCGTGGAATCGCGGCTGGCGCCGGGTGCCGTGTGGTCCGGGCTCACCGCCCGCCAGCGCGCCCACCAGGTGTTTGCCCAGCTCGGCGTGTGGGACACCGAACACAACACGGGCGTGCTGATCTACGTGTTGCTGGCCGAGCGTCGCATCGAGATCGTGGCCGACCGAGGTTTGGCGGCGCGCGTGGATCCGGAGGAATGGTCGGGAATCTGCTCGCGGATGCGCGAGGAATTTTCGGCCGGCCGCTGGCGCGAGGGTAGCTTGGCGGGCATCGCCCAGGTGCACACGCTGGCGGAGGCGCATTTTCCGAGCGATGGCCGGACCAACTCCGACGAACTGCCGGATCGGCCGGTTCTGCTCTAAGGCTCTCGATCGACGCAGGTAAAGCGAAGGCCGCCTCTGGGCGGCCTTCGTGCTTTGCGCAGTCGCGTCCTACGCTCCTTTGCCGATGTGCTTTTCCAGGAACGCCTGGAGGGTGTTGTAGAGCTCCACGTTGTTCTTTTCGCTGTAGAAGCCGTGCCCCTCGCCCGGCTTGGTGAGGAACTCGTACGGCTTGTGTGCCGCATCGAGTGCTGCCTTCATGGCCTTGAACTGAGCGAACGGGGCGCGTTGGTCGTCTTCGCCGTGGATCAGCAACACCGGAACGTCGATCTTGTCGGCGAGCATGGCCGGTGAGTTGGCGTCGAGCTGGTTTTCGTCGGCGCCCATGGTGGCGCGCATCGCATTGCGGCCCAGCTCGCTCTGATGGGTGTCGCCTTTCTTGTAGAGCAGGGCCATGTCGTAGACACCGGCATACCCGACGGCGCACTTGAACATCCCCGGCGCGCGAATCGGTGCCATCAGTGCCGAGTAACCGCCGAAGCTGGCGCCGAAGATGCAGATGCGCTTGGGGTCGGCGAACTTCTGCGCGATGGCCCACTTCACGCCATCGATCAGGTCGTTCTGGATGCCGGTGCCCCACTGCTTGTAGCCGGCTTGCTCGAAGTCGATGCCGCGCCCGCCGGAACCCCGGAAGTTGATCTGCAGGACCAGATAGCCGCGGCTGGCCAGGAACTGCGCATCGTCGTCGTAGAACCAGGTGTCTTCGATGCCGATGGGGCCGCCGTGCGGCATCAACACCATCGGCAGGTTGTTCTCGTCGGCACCCTTGGGGAGGGTCAGGATCGCTTCCAGTTTGGTGCCGTCACGCGCCGTGAAGGTCATCGGACGGCGTTCGGCCATCTGCTTGGGATCGATCCAGGGCGCGGCGTCGAACAGCTTCTGCACCTTGTAGGTGTGGGTGTTGATCAGGAAGTACGTGCCTGGCGTGCGGTCGCTGCTCACGCCGAACAGCAGCTCGCTCCCGTCGCTGCTGAAGTTCACGAAGCTCACATAGCTGCCGGGAAACTTCAGGCTGAGGGCGCGGTGCAGCTTGGCCATCGGCGCGTTGGGATCGATGTATCGCGGCGTTGGGATGCCCGTGGCCAGTGTCGTGGCAAAGGGTTGAGCGGGTTTGGCCGTCCATTCGATGTCGCCCACGCTGCCGAAGTCGCCGGGCGCGAGCATCTTGCGATCGCCACCGGTCTCGGACATCTCCACCAGCGAGGTGGGCCCACCATCGGCACTGAAGAAGGCATAAACGTGCTGGCCGTCCGGCGTGCTTTCCAGCGGGGCGAAACTCACGCCGACCTGCGAAGCTGTCAGCGGCGACCAGCCTGATCCCTCGCGGTGATAGACGACGTAGTCGAATTTCTCGTTGCGCCCATAGGCGTAATGCGCAGTGCCATCCTTGCCGACCATGAAGCTCATGTCGGCCACCCCGATATCGCCAATCAGGTGCCGCGTGTTGTGATCGGCGTCCACGTCGTAGAGCGAACTCTGGTCATTGCTGTCCCAGCTCTCGGCGGACATATAGAAATGGCCGTTGGGCTCGTCCGGTTTGCCGTCGTAGAAGCCCCAGCCGCGGTCCGTGCCTCGGCTGGCCGCGCGTCGCCCGTACTTCATCGAATCGCGACCGTAGAGGTAATCCTGATGCTTTCCGTCCAGGTCCGTGGCGAGGATCTCGCCGGTCAGCATCGGCTTGTCGATCGAACCGTACCCGCGCCCCTTCTCCACGATCAGGCGCGTCGGGCTGGTCCATACGAAGTTGGCCGGCACCTCGTACTTGGGAAGGCGCAGCATGCTCACCGGCCGGCTCATGTCGCTGACCTTGAAGACCACCAGAGCGTGCGCGCCGTCCTCCCCGTCCATGCGCACCGCCAGCGACTGTCCGTCGGGTGACAGCCGCGGCATCGAGATGGTGGCGTGGCGGGCGAAGGTCTCGACCGGAATGAGCTCGGCGGCCACCGACGCCAGCGGCAACAGCAACAACGCAGCGCCTATCAGCCTGCGCGGAAAGTGATTCGACATGTTTTCCCCCTGAATGCTCCCGCATCGCATGCCGAGCAGTGAGGAGCCCCCTGCCCGGCAACCGTCGCCTCGCTGGCGCGGTTCCCTTGAATCCCCCGTGGCGAGTATAGCCACGGCCCTCGCCGGATCGTGCAGCGCCAGCTATCCGGTCCGGCCTCGCTCGCCGGTACACTGGCGCTCCTTTTCCTGACGTGCTGCCATGACCGCTCCCTTCGTCGTTCACTTCAACCCGGTCGCCTTCCAGCTCGGGCCACTGCAGGTGCACTGGTACGGGCTGATGTATCTGGCCAGCTTTCTGCTGGTGGCGGTCCTCGGCGAATACCGACGGCGGCACGGGAGATTGCCGGTGAGTCGCGACGCGCTGGGCGACCTGTTCTTCTACGGGATGATGGGTGTCATCGTGGGCGGGCGCGTGTGGTACATGCTGTTCTACTACGCTGGCGGCATCGGCTGGATCTGGCACGACCCGCTGGCGCTGTTCAAGGTGTGGGACGGCGGCATGAGCTTCCACGGCGGTTTGCTCGGCGTGGTGCTGGCCGGCTGGTGGTGGTCACGGCGACACCGCCTGCATCCGTTCGACACCATCGACTTCGTGGCGCCGCTGGTGCCGCTGGGTCTGGGGTTGGGTCGGCTGGGCAACTTCATCAACGGTGAGCTGTGGGGCAAGCCCGGCGACGTGCCGTGGGCGATGATCTTTCCCGGCTCGCGCGAGGAGGATATGGCGCTGGCCTCGGGGCACCCCGATCTGATGCAGCGGCTCGAACAGTTCAACGGGCTGCCCCGGCATCCGTCGCAGCTCTACGAGCTGGCGCTGGAGGGCGTGGTGATGTTTACCGTGCTGTGGCTGGTGTCGCTCAGGCCGCGTCCGCGCTATCTCGTCTCTGGCTTGTTTGCCCTGATGTACGGGTGCTTCCGGTTTGCGGTGGAGTTTGTGCGCGTGCCCGATGCCCAGCTCGGCTACCTGGCGTGGGGCTGGGTGACGATGGGGCAACTGCAGTCGATTCCGCTGATCGCGGTGGGACTGGTGTTGATCGCGATGTCGCGGCGCGCGCCGGTGCTGCCGCTCGCCGCGGCGTAGGAGCCCGCTCGCGGGCGATGCTCTGGCTCTGACGATCCGGAGCGAAAGGCATCGCCCGCGAGCGGGCTCCTACAGTGGAGGCTGGCCGCCGACCTGAGCCGGGGCAGGTGTCAGAAGTTGCGGTCGCCGCCGAGGATGTCGCCGAGCCCGCCGAGGATCGAGCCCTCGCCGCGCCGCTGGCCGCCGCCCTGCGGCGCTGCCGCCAGCATACGGCCGGCCATGCGCGAGAACGGCAGCGACTGCAGCCACACGGTGCCCGGGCCGGTCAGCGTGGCCAGGAACATGCCTTCGCCACCGAAGAGCATGCTCTTGATGCCGCCGACCGGCTTGATGTCCATGTTCACGGTGTCGTGGAAGGCGACCACGCAGCCGGTGTCCACGTCCAGCCGCTCGCCGGCCTTGAGCTCGCGCTGCACCACGGTGCCGCCGGCGTGAACGAACACCCAGCCGTCGCCCTCGAGCTTCTGCATGATGAAGCCCTCGCCGCCGAACAGGCCGGTGAGGATCTTGCGCTGGAAGAAGATGCCCAGTTGCACGCCGCGCGCGCCGGCAAGGAACGAGTCCTTCTGGCAGATCAGCCGGCCACCGTGCTCGGACAGTTTCATCGCCATGACCGTGCCGGGGTAGGGCGCGGCGAAGGCGACCTTGGCCTTGCCGCTTCCGGTGTGGGTGAACACGGTGGTGAACAGGCTTTCGCCGGTGATCACGCGCTTGCCGGCGGAGAGCAGCTTGTCCATCAGGCCGCCGCCCTGGCTGGCGGTGGAGCCGTCGCCGAACACGGTATCCATCTGCACCGCCGCTTCCTTGTACATCAGGGCGCCGGCCTCGGCGATCGCGCTCTCGCCCGGGTCCAGCTCGATCTCGACGAACTGCATGTCGGTGCCGACGATGTGGTAGTCGATCTCGTCGGCCTGGCTTGCGCGCACGGGCGGTGCCGGCGGCGGGGTGATCATCGTCGATCCGCCCAGCTCGGCGACCGTGCGGATTGGCTGCCATTCGGTAAACCCCTCACGCCAGCAATAGCCATCGGGCTGGCGCCGGGCCTGCTCGCGCGCCTGGGCGTCGTCGAGCGGGCCGACGCGGTCGGTGTTCTTGCCGTAGCTGAAGTACCACTGGGCCATGTCCGTGCCTCCTGGAGAAAGCACTGGAGTCTAGGCGGTGGGCGGGGCAGGTGGCAGTGACCGTTGTCATGCCTCCCGGGTGGGGGCCGGGCGCTGGTAATCTTGCACTATGCAAGCCTACCTCGACCTGCTTGGCCATGTGCTGGAACACGGCACCGAAAAATCCGACCGTACCGGCACCGGGACGCGCAGCGTGTTCGGCTGGCAGATGCGCTTCGACTTGCGCGAAGGCTTCCCGCTGGTCACCACCAAGAAGCTGCACCTGCGCTCGATCGTCCATGAGCTGATCTGGTTCCTGCGCGGCGACACCAACATCGCCTACCTGAAGGAAAATGGCGTCAGCATCTGGGACGAATGGGCCGATGCGAACGGCGACCTCGGCCCCGTCTACGGCGCCCAGTGGCGCAGCTGGCCCACCGCCGACGGCGGCGCGGTGGACCAGATCCGCTGGGTGGTGGATGAGATCCGGCGCAACCCGGATTCGCGTCGTCTCATCGTCAGCGCCTGGAACGTGGGCGAGCTGCCTAAGATGGCGCTGTTGCCCTGCCACACGATGTTCCAGTTCTACGTGGCGGACGGGCGGTTGAGCTGCCAGCTGTACCAGCGCTCGGGCGACATCTTCCTCGGCGTGCCGTTCAATATCGCCAGCTATGCGCTGCTGACCCACATGGTGGCGCAGGTGTGCGGCCTGGAGGTGGGCGATTTCGTCCACACGCTGGGCGACGCGCACCTGTACAACAACCACATCGAGCAGGCGAAGCTGCAACTGAGCCGCGAGCCGCTGCCGCTGCCGCACCTGACATTGAATCCAGACGTGCGCTCGATCTTCGATTTCCGCTACGAAGACGTGACCATCGAGGGGTACCAGTCGCACCCGGCGATCAAGGCGCCGGTGGCCGTCTGACAGCATTTCGCCTGCTCTGCACGATCTTGCGGATGCCCGCTGCGGCGCGGCGCGTTACTATCATGGGGCTAAGAGGCGCCCATTCACGCGCCGTGCCACTCTCTCAGGTCCAAGGATTGCCATGGCTGTTTCGCTGATTGCCGCCCTCGATGAAAACTTCGCCATTGGCCGCAAGGGCCAGCTGCCCTGGCACCTGCCGGACGACCTGCGCTGGTTCAAGGAGCTCACCCTCGGCAAGTACGTGCTGATGGGCCATACCACCGCCGTCGCCATCGGCAAGCCGCTGCCGGGCCGCACCAACCTGGTGTTGTCCAAGCGGCACGAGGCGCCGTTTGCGGGGCAGATCACGGTGCGCTCCATCGAGGAGGCGCGTGCTCGCGCGGACGGCACCGGCCTCATGGTGATCGGCGGTGGCCAGGTCTACGCCGAGGCGCTGCCGGTGGCCCAGCGGCTGTATCTCACCTGGGTGAACGCGGCCGTCGACGGCGCCGATACGTTCTTCCCCGGGGTCCATTTCAGCGATTGGACCGAGGTCTCGCGCACCCACCATAAGGCGGACGCCGAGCACGCGTACGACTTCGACATGGTCGAGTACATCCGCAACCACTGATGCCTGTGGCGTCTTCGCCCCTGCACGTCATGGCAGGTGTGCTGCGTCGCCCGGACGGGCAGGTGCTGATCAGCGAGCGCCCGGCCGGCAAGCATTTGGCCGGATTCTGGGAGTTTCCCGGTGGCAAGCTCGATCCGGGCGAAGCCCCGCCAGACGGACTGGCCCGCGAGCTGCACGAGGAGCTCGGCATTCAGGTGATCGAGGCCGAGCCGCTGCTCGCTCTGCCGTGGCGTTACGACCGCAAGGAGCTGCTGCTCGACACCTGGCTGGTGCTCGCTTGGCAGGGCGTGCCGCAGTCGCTGGAGCAGCAGGCGCTGGACTGGGTGTTACCGACCGATCTGCTGCCCGAGCGGCTGGCTCCCGCCGACCGGGAAATCCTGCGTCACCTGCTGGCGCGTTGACCGGCCGCGTTAGGCGCGGGCCGCTGCGAGCTCCCGATAGCGCGCATCCAGCGCATTCACCTGGGCGGGCAGGGCCGATTCCGGACCGCTGTTGTCGATCACGTCATCGGCGATCGCCAGGCGATCGCTGCGCGAGGCCTGGCTGGCTAGCATGCGCCGGGCCAGCGGCTCATCCACGCCATCGCGGGCCATCAGGCGGCGGATCTGCTCGTCCTCAGGCACGTCCACCGCCAGCACCCGGTCGACCCAGCGGTAATGCGCGAGGTTTTCCACCAGCAGGGGAATCGCCAACAGGCAGTAGGGCCCCGGGGCCGCATCGGCGCGGTCACGCAGCCACTGGCGTACCCGCGGATGCACGATCGCCTCCAGCGTATGGCGTGCGTCGCGGTCGGCGAAGATCCGTCGCCGCATGGCCGGACGGTCCAGGCGGCCATCGGCGCCCAGCACATCTTTGCCAAAGGCCTCCAGCACGCTGGCAAGCCCCTGTGTACCCGGCTCGATCACTTCGCGAGCGGCCGCGTCAGCGTCGTAGACGTGGATGCCGCGTGCCTCGAAGCACCGCGTCACCGCGCTCTTGCCGGCGGCCACGCCGCCCGTCAATGCGATCACGTAGCGCGTCATCGGGAGCCTCAGCGCAGTCCGGTGAGATGCAGGTAGGCGCCCAGCAGCTGATCGCCGGCGACCAGCCACACCCATCCCGCCGCGGCGATGAACGGGCCGAACGGCATCGGCACATCGCGCTCGTGCCGCTTGAGCGCCATCATCGTGCCGCCGACCAGGGCGCCGATCAGCGACGACAGCAGGACGATGGGCAGCAGGCAGCTCAAGCCCATCCAGGCGCCCAGCGCGGCGAGCAACTTGAAGTCACCGTGCCCCATGCCTTCCTTGCCGGTGAGCAGCTTGAAGACCCAGTACACGCTCCACAGGCTCAGGTAGCCGATGGCGGCAGCAAGAATCGCCGCGGAAGGCGATACAAACAAGGGTTTGAGCGACAGCAGCAGGCCAAGCCAGAGCAGCGGATAGACCAGTTGGTCGGGCAGGAGCTGGGTGCGGAAATCGATGCCAGACAGCGCGATCAACGTCCATGTGAACACCAGCCCCGCAGCCGCCGTCCAACCCGTGCCGAAGCGCCACACGATGACCGCGCTGCACACCCCGCTCAGCAATTCCACCAGCGGGTACTGGATTGAGATCGGCTCGCGGCAGTAGCGGCAACGCCCCTTGAGCAGCAGCCAGCCGAGCAGCGGGATGTTGTCGTGGGCCGCCAGCGGATGCTTGCAGCGCGGGCAGTGCGAGGGCTCACGCACGATGCCCGGCGGGAGCTCGGCCGCCTCGAGCTCCAGGCCCAGCACATCGTGTGCCTCCCGGCGCCACGCCGCCTCCATGCGGGCGGGCAGGCGCAGGATCACCACGTTGAGAAAGCTGCCCACCAGCAGCCCAAGCACAGCGGTAACGCCGATCCAGATCGACAGCGGAAGTTCGGACATGCAGATTCCCGCAACACAGGAAACAAAAAAGCCCCCCTCCCGGCGGGAGAGGGGCTTGAAGATGCGAATTTACACTGTCGCTGCCAGCTTGAAGATTGGCAGATACAGCGACACCACCATGCCGCCCACCAACACGCCGAGGATCACCATGATCAGCGGCTCGAGCAGAGAGGAAAGCGTGTCGACGGCGTTGTTGACCTCTTCCTCGTAGAACTCGGCTACCTTGAACAGCATGCTGTCCAGCGCGCCCGATTCCTCGCCAATGGCGGTCATCTGTACCACCATGTTCGGGAATACGTTGGTCTGACGCATGGCCAGCTGCAGTTGATGGCCAACGGCAATGTCGTCTCGCATCGAAAGAACTGCGTCCTTGTAGACAATGCTGCCCGTTGCGCCTGACACCGCCTCCAGAGCCTCGACCATGGGCACACCCGCGCGGAAAGTTACACCGAGGGTTCGAGCGAAGCGCGCAATGGCCGACTGACGCAGGATGTTGCCAATAACCGGGAACTTGAGCATCAACCGGTCCAGGAAGTGGGCGAACTTTTCTGAGCGTTTCTTGGCCATTACGAGGGCCACGATGCCACCCACGATGCTGCCGATCACCACCCACCAGTACTGCTGCATGAACTTCGATGCGTCAATTACGATCTGCGTAGGAGCTGGGAGCTCGGCCCCTGCATCGTGGAACGTCGTCGCAAAGACGGGCACCACGAACAGGAGCATGATCATGCTCACCAGCATAGCTACCACGAGCACCATGATGGGATAGAACAAAGCCTTCTTGATCTTGCTCTTGATGCCTTCCATGCGCTCCTTGTAGGTGGCCACGGTGTCCAGGATCGTGTCCAGCACACCGGCGGATTCGCCAGCCCGCACAAGATTTCGATAGAGCTCGTCGAACTGAACTGGATACTTGGCCAACGCTTCGTGCAGCGATGCACCGCCTTCGATGGTCTGCTTCACGTCCACCAGCATGTTCTTGAAGCGGATGTTTTTTTGGCCATCTGCGATGATGTCGAATGCCTGCACCATCGGCACTCCGGATGCCATCATCGTCGCGATCTGCCGGCTGAATACGGCGATGTCCCGCGCCTTGACGGTGCTTCCGCTCGCTCCAAACAGGGGCTTTCCTCGCTCCCTGACCGTCTGCGGGTTCATTCCCTGGCGACGCAGTTCCGCCTTGACCAGCGACGCATTCTTGGCCGGCATGTCCCCCTTCATCAGCTTGCCGCGCTTATCCAGGGCTACCCAGTCATAGACGGTCGTCTGACCCACCTGGGCGCGTTGTGCGCCCAACTCGCGCGCACTCTTTGCGTTTGCAGAAGCCGTAGCCATGCGTTTTCCCCCTCAATCCTGCCCTGGGCCAGCCTGGCGCTGGTCCAACCCTCACTAGCCTACGTCATTTCCAGCACTGGAATCCGTGGTGCCACCCGCAACGTCGATGTGTCCGGGGGCACGATTCTGGTGTCGGCATCAGTCCTTCGTTACACGGTCAATTTCGGTCAGGCTGGTCAAGCCGTGCTTAACCTTTTTCAGCGCTGAAGCGCGCAGGTCGTCAATGCCAGCTTCCTTGGCCGCCTCGGCGATCTGTAAGGCATTGCCACCCTTGAGCACGATTTTCTGGATCTCTTCCAACATCGGCATCACCTGATAGATGCCCACACGCCCCTTGTACCCCTCGTTGCACCCATCGCAGCCGACTGCCTCATAGACAGTCAGCCCTTCGTCGATGTCCTTCTGAGTGAAGCCGGCCGCCAGCAGGGTCTCCGGTGGCAGCTCGATCGGCTTCTTGCAGTCGTGCAGGCGGCGCGCCAGGCGCTGGGCCACGATGAGGGTCACCGACGAAGTGATGTTGTAGGGCGCGATGCCCATGTTCATCAGTCGCGCGATGGTCTGCGAGGCGTCGTTGGTGTGCAGGGTGGAGAGCACCATGTGACCGGTCTGAGCCGCCTTGATCGCGATCTCGGCGGTTTCCAGGTCGCGAATTTCGCCGACCATGATCACGTCCGGGTCCTGGCGCAGGAACGAGCGCAGCGCCGCGGCGAAGGTCATGCCTCGCTTGACGTTCTGTTGTACCTGGTTGATGCCTTCCACACGAATTTCCACCGGGTCTTCCACCGTGGAGATGTTGCGCTCGGCGGTGTTGAGCATGTTGAGCGCGGTGTAGAGCGAGACTGTCTTGCCCGAGCCGGTGGGGCCGGTGACCAGCACCATGCCGTAGGGTTTGTGGATGGCGTCCACGTAGAGCTTCTGCTGTTCCGGCTCGTAGCCGAGCTTCTCGATGCCGATCTTGGCCGCCGAGCCATCCAGAATACGCAGCACGATCTTCTCGCCGAACAGCGTCGGCAGCGTGCTCACGCGGAAGTCGACCGCGCGGGTCTTGGACAGGTTGAGCTTGATGCGGCCGTCCTGCGGCACGCGCTTCTCCGCGATGTCCAGCTGGGCCATCACTTTCAGTCGTGAGGAGATACGGCTGGCCAGCTTCATCGGTGGGCTGGCCACCGCGCGCAGCATGCCGTCCATACGAAAGCGCACGCGGTATTGGGTCTCGAACGGCTCGAAATGGATGTCCGACGCCCCGCGGCGGATCGCATCGACCAGCACCTTATTGACGAACTTGACCACTGGAGCGTCATCACCGCCGGTGGCATCGATGCCGGTGCTCTCGGCCTCCTCATCGCCGCCGCTGGTTTCCAGATCCAGGTTGTCCAGCTCGCCGCCGCCCATGTCCGAGATGGTGTTGCCGGCGGCGGCAAGCGCGGTCTCGATCACCCGCTGCAACTGGCCGCGCTCGACCAGGATGGGCTCCACCATGCAGTTGGAGTGGAACTTGATCTCGTCCAGGGCGTGCGACTGCATCGGGTCGGCGATGCCCACGTACAGCCGTTTGCCGCGGCGGAACAGCGGCAGTGCGCGATGCTTGGTGATCAGCGCCTCGCTGATCAGGTTCAGCGGCATGCCCGCTGGCGCCAGCGCCGACACGTCCATCATCGGCATGCCGAATTCCACCGACGCCACCTGAGTAAAGCGCGCGTTGTCCACCATCTGATGGTCGAGCAGCCACGAGGCGAGGGTGACCTTGGCCTGGGTCGACTCGGTGACGGCCTTGCGTACATCGGCCTCGGGCACTACGCCCTCGGACACCAGTCGGCGAGCCATGCCCGATAGCCCGGCAAGCGACGCCGTCTGCACTTGAGATGCCATGGTGAAACCTGCCCCAGCCCGCTGATTAGCGTGGAATTTACCCCACTCTACCAGTGCGGTCGCCCGCTGCAAGCGCCCTTCGGCCAGCGCCCGCCGGATGCGACGATTCGGTCCCGGCAGGCGGCGCCCATCACAGCGCTGCGGCAGACTCGCGCGCTATGATCCAAGGTCTGACTCGGGGGAGCCCACCGTTGAATCTAAGCATCATTCTTCCCGCCAAGAACGAGGCGGTTGCGCTGGCCCAGCTGCTGCCGTCGCTGCGTGGGCGTCACCCCGAGGCCGAGATCATCGTGGTGGACGATGGCTCCACCGACGACACCGCCGAGGTCTGCGCGCAGGCCGGCGTGATCAGGCTGGGCTCGCCTTATTCGATGGGCAATGGGGCGGCGATCAAGCGCGGGGCACGGGCGGCCACCGGCGACGTGCTGGTGTTTATGGATGGCGACGGGCAACACAATCCCGCCGACGTGGCCCGCTTGCTGGCACGCTTGGAAGAGGGCTACGACATGGTGGTCGGCGCCCGCTCGTGGGAAGGGCAGGCCGGTGTCGGCCGCGGTGTGGCAAACACCTTCTATAACTGGTTGGCCTCCCGCATGACGGGACACAAGGTGGCCGACCTCACCTCCGGTTTCCGCGCCGTACGGGCGGACAAATTCCGCGAGTTCATCTACCTGCTGCCCAACGGCTTCAGCTATCCCACCACCAGCACCATGGCGTTCTTTCGCAGTGCCTACGGGGTGGCGTATGAACCCATCCACGTCGCCCAGCGCGATGGCACCACCAGCCATATTCGGCCGTTGCGCGATGGACTGCGCTTTTTGCTGATCATCTTCAAGATCGCGACACTGTATTCGCCGTTGAAATTGTTTGTGCCGACGAGTTTTGTGTTCTTTTTAATCGGATGTGCCAACTATGCCAAAACATTCGTGCAGGACGGGCGACTCACCAACATGAGCACGTTGCTGTGGAGCGCCGCGGTGATCGTGTTCCTGATCGGGTTGGTTTCGGAGCAGATCACTAGTCTCATCTACAAGAAGTAGATGTCATGCGACGAGTCCAGTTGGTCTGTCAGTTTGGGGTTCCTGTGCGAGGACTCAGCCCGTATGGGGATGCTTTGTTGTCGGCGCTGGCCGGCTGCGATGATCTCACCGTGGATCCCATTGACTACCGCTCTGCGTACCCTCAAATACTGCATCCTGCAACGGAGGGCGATGCCGGAGGCCGGGGCGAGCTGCACTGGGCCAATCCATTTTCCTGGCGCCGGATCGCACGCCGCGCATCCGATGTTGTTCATATCCAGCACTGGTCATCGATGCTGGCAGTGTACCTCTGGCCATTTGCCGTCATGGCGAGACGCGCAGGGAAACGCGTGGCTATTACGGTGCACAACCCCGCGCCGCATGAATCATTACTGCTTTTTGATGTATTCGAACGAGGCCTGCTGAAGGCCGCCCATACGTTGATCGTCCACGACGTAAATGGTGCGATAGGCCTGCGCCAGCGCCTGTTGGGGCTGGATATAGATACTAGAGTCATCCCTCACGGCATACGCCTGAACCCGATGCCGGGCGCACGGGTCGGCGATCATGAGCGATTTGGCTTTGACGCCGGACGTCGTTATGTCGTGCTGTTCGGTAACCTGCGGGGCTATAAGGGGGTCACGACGTTATTGCGGGCCTGGAGCCAGGTTGCCGGGCGTGTCGCCGATGCCGATCTTGTGATCGCGGGGCGGCTATGGGAAGGGGGGCGCGGATATCCCGCCAAGGCAGCAGCGACCCTGCTCGGAACAAAAGCTGACTCGGATCGGCTGAAAGCCGCAATGGCCATGCCCGAGTTGGCCGGGCGGGTGCATCTCCGCGAAGGCTTTCTTCCCGACGACGATATTGACGCGCTGCTGAGGCTCGCCGAAATGGCAGTCTTTCCCTATGAGCGATTTTCCAGCCAGTCGGGGGCGGCCTGCCGGGCCGCCGGCATGGGTTGCCCCGTATTGGTCAGCAATCTGGGGGGGCTGCCCGATCTGGCCATCGGACCAGATTGGATCATCGAGCCCGGCGATGTCCAGGGACTGGCGGCGGCTTTGCACGCAAAGCTTGCGCCCGGTCGCCTGGGCGACGGCATACGCATGGCGCAGATTCAGCGCGTCAGCGGCTACGAATGGTCGAAGGTGGGTCGGCAGCATGCGGACCTGTACCGCGAGCTTATCCCGTGACCTCGAAGATCAATTGATCATGAGAATTCTCTACAAATTGGCGAGGCGCTTTCAGTCGTTTGAGCGCCTGCTTCCCATTTCCTGGCGGGTCCCGTTTCGTTACTTCGCCTCAGAAAAGTTCTTTGGTGGTCTTGAGCCAGAAATGAAGCTTCTCCCTCAGTTGGTGCCTAGACATGGCCTATCCGTCGATGTTGGCGCCAATCGAGGTACCTACACCTGCGCGCTGGAAAAAATCTGCAAACGGGTGATCGCATTCGAGCCTATTCCCGATTGTGTGGAGTCGCTTAAGGCCTGGGCCTTTAACAGGAATGTCGAGATACATCAGAACGCGCTTGGCGAACGGGTTGGGGAGTTCACGCTATATCTCCCTATTGCGCATGGATCGGTGATAACTACCCGGGCCTCCTTGTTGGCCGGCAGAGAAAAGATGATCGAATTGCCCGTGCAGGTCCGGCGGCTGGACGATTTCGAATTAATGGGCGTCGGTTTCATCAAGATCGACGTGGAGGGATTCGAGCTGGCTGTACTCAAAGGCAGCGCGCGGACCCTCCAGCGATCTCGCCCCAATCTGCTGGTGGAAATCGATCCGGCCCAGCAGCGTGAGAGCTTTGAGGCGACCTTCGACTGGCTCGCGTCCAAGGGCTATCGGGCACACTACCTCGACGGCCACACGCTCCGGCCCTGTGCCGCAGACATCCGCGACCGTCAGCCGGGTATCTGCAACTTCATTTTTTTGTCGGAAAGAGGTGTTGTGGTATCGGCGCAGCATGACGGCGATGGTGGCGAACTTGGTATGAACTCCGATGCATACGTATAAGGGAGCATTGATCTCCAGGATGGGGCGCATTTCGCTGGTTGTTCTGCTCTGGGCTGGTCTGGCGTTGTGCGGCCTCATGGTCAGGCGCTACTGGGAACAGTCCAGTGCAGTACTTGTTGGTCTCGGGCTTGAAGGGTGGGCTGTTGTCTCTCTTGCCTGCCTGCTTCTGTGGATCTGCGCCGTGGTTAGTTGGCAGCGGGCCGTCGTTGCTTATGGGGGGGCACTGATTGCCTGGTGGGACGCAGCGAGACACCTCGCGCTATTGCTTGTCGGAAAATACATTCCAGGTGGGATTTGGGGATTCACCGCGCGACTGGCTGACTCGGCCTCGCGACGTCCATTTGCCGGTATGCTCGCCGCAGGGGTCAGTGAACAATGGTTCGGCATTCTGATGGCCGCACTCGGAGGTGGATTGGGACTGCTCTGCGCAAAGCTGAGCAGCTTCGTACCCCTGATTCTCGTCATACTGCTCCCTTTCGCTGCAGTGACGGGTGTCGAGGTCGCGCGTCGGGTCGCCCGTCTCTTGATGCAATTCGCCCCCGCGCGGTTGCTCGGCCTGTGCACTTCGATGGCGGTGGACGTAAATTGGGTGATGCTGTCGGGTGCCGCGGTGCTGACGATGATGCAGGCGACCATCATGCTGGTGATAGTCGGTTACGTTGCTCACTCGGCCTATTCCCTGGACCGATGGGGCATCCTGGCGGTGGCGGGGGGCTACGGGCTGGGCGTAACGGCTGGCATGGCTGTGATCTTCATGCCAGGAGGAATACTCGTCCGCGAAATGGTTTTCGTGCTGCTCTGCAGGAGCTGGATCCCGCAGGCGGAGGCGATCGCGCTGGCGGGGTGCCTGCGCCTAATATTTACCGGTTTCGATTTCGCTGCCGCTGCCATAGCCGGCGTCATGCAGGTAGGTCGTCACCGTTGACGGCCACTCGGCGATGAGCACCCATGACGGGATCTCCCGTGTTCACCGACGCTCATGGGCGGCATTCGATAAATAGCCTGGCGGCAAAAAGTTCACCAAGCAACGGAACATGATGCAGGGGATGCAGCACTTTCAGGATGTTGTAGTGAGGAATGCGCCGTAAGACGACCGATCCAGTATCAAAGCCCGCTCGAGCGAGTAGTGCGATGGTGGATTCAGCGTCGCGTACTGCAATGTGTTCCGGGAACTGCGGCAAGATCCCGAACTGCTTTAGCCGCTCTACGAAAAATTTCAGGTTTGGTGTGTGCAGATAGAGGCGGCCGCTGGGGCGAAGCGACAAATGAATGGCACGGAAGAGTCGTACGAAATCAGCATCGTCGATGTGTTCGGAGAAGTCGAACGATGCTGCAACAGAGAACATTGCGCGACGCTTTTCGCAAAATGAGACAATGTCTTCGCAATAAAAGCTGCAGTTGGCGATCTCTTCGTTTTCTGCGCGGCGTCGCGCTGCCGCAATGAAGTCCGGGGAAAAATCGACCCCGTGGTAATGCTTCACCATGTCGTGGATCAACGGTAATAGCATGGCGTTGCCGCATGCGAAATCCACGATCTGGTCATGCGCTTCAAGCCGCATCAATGGGATCAGTTGCTCCAGCCTAGATGTCGGCTTGAGCTCGTACTTCTCGACGTAAGCGCCGGAGTGCAGTTCGAGTGGCGTGCGCTGGTTTTTCAAAATTCCGAGTCCGATGAGTTACCGCTTGAATCGATGGAGTCGCAGGCGCGTACCGTCATTCTTTTCGTATTTTGCATGGCGGGCATGCCGGCCTCATTTTTTCCTTGGGGTCTGTGATCCTGTGGCAGTTGCGTCACGTCCGCCTATGCTGCTGGGCGCTCGCGGGGCGGCCTGCATTCTCCGCAAGCCGGCGATGTCGCCGGTCAAGCGTCCGCCAACATCGAGCTGCTGCAATGTATCTATGTTTTGCCGTGCTTTTTCCATGTCTCCCTGGTCGATCAGCATGCGAACAAGCGTGATGCGGTAAGCCGGTTCGCCTGGATCTTCCTGCACCGCCTGCGCCGTCATCTTTATCCCCAGCGACTTGTCATGAAGCACATTCCACGCATAGTCGCCGTAAATCGACTGCAAGCGGGCGCTGGGGAAGGAGTGGGACATGGCTGCGGCAAAGGCCTCCATCATGCGCTGGCTGGGCAGGTTGCAGCGGTGATCGCGAGCGCACTGAGTAAGTGTCGCCAATGAGCTTTCGTCCTGTATGCCGGCCGGTTTTGCCGCGAGCTTTGCGATCATGCTGTCCCACCATGTCTCCTTCAGGGGGAGCCCCATACGTGAATTCATGAAGATCAGCGCTTGCTCGGGCAGGATCGAGGAGTCTGGCAAGGCTGCAGCTCTTTCCAGTGGCGCATAAGCCAGGCGAGTGAAAGGCGAATTCAGGTCGTAGTGCGAATAGATGATGTAGGTGCGACCGAGTTCGTACTGGGCTCTTGGCGAGCGCGGTGCGCGCTCTGCCAATTCCTTCGCAAGGTTCAGTGGATTTCCCCAGGCATATGCGGTAACGGCCGTGTCGACCGTCCACCACAGGAACAGGGCGCCCAGCAGTAAGTGGCGTACTGACGCGAAGGTCGCGGCTCGCGTTGTACCGGCCTTGGGAAGCAACAGCGGTACGACTATAAGCAGGAGTCCGAAGCTGGCAAAGTAGTTGCGGTGCTCGTAGATCAGCTCCAGCGGCAGGATAGTGCCAGTGAGCAGGTGACAACCGAGGAACATCGCGATCCCCAGTGCGGCTAGGGGGCGTCGGTGGCGCAGCCGGCCGATCAGTGCGCAAAGGCCGGCCAGCACAAGGATGCTGGACAGCGTGCTCCACGGAGTAACTAGCCCGGATGAGGCAGCGAAGTCGTCGTGATAGAACGACAGGGCGTGGAATGTTGGTAGCAGTGTCCAGCCGACATAGTCGACCACGATGCGCGCTTCGCTGAGCAGGCGCGTGCCGAGCGTGAAATCGCGCGTGGCCCACTTTGCCGGATCCAGCAGGTTCGGCGTCAGCCAACTCAGTCCGATGACCATCGGAACCGCCAGCACCGCCACGAACATGCCAGCGAGACGCCAGTCCTTTTGTCCTGACCAAACCTTGCGGCCGGTGAGCGAGCCGATCGGGTTAGGCTGATGAACGTGCGAAGAGGCGATAGTAGGCGCCGCAGTTGCCACGCGAAAGCGGAATAGCAGCCACTCGATCAGTAGCGCATACAGTGGCAGCATCACTGCAGTCTCTTTGGCTAGCAGGCCGATGGCGGCGAAGATGACAATACTGCCAAGACAAATTAACAGGCCGCCATCAAGCAGTTGCGTCAACCGCCATTTCGCCCGAGGCGCGCTCTCAGCGACAGTGATCGCAGGGGTTGCGAGTGACGGGTTGCCCAGCATGCGCTTACGTCCGGCGACATATCCGAGCAGGCCAAGCAGCACAAATAAATTAGCCAGACTTTCCATGCGCTGCACCACATAAAGCACTGCGGTAATGTTGATGGGTAGCAGAAGCCAAGCTGTTGCTATCAGTACGGCGTAGATTTCCGCTCTATGTTCTTCAGCGCCAGGCGGGGGAGCCTGGTGGAGCAGTTGTTTTCCGAGAAGAAATACCAGCCAGCCGTTGAGCAGATGAATGGCCAGATTGGTCAACTTCATCCAGAACGGATCGAGACCGGTCAGGAGGTAGTTGGCAGCGAAGCTGAGTGAAGCGATCGGACGCTTCAGGGAGCTCGCGGGTGAGGACAGTGCAGCACTGACCAGTGCGCTAATGCTGATCTCGTTCGGATGTACTCCGGGGTTGTCGACGATGTTGGGATAGTCGTCAAACAGCCAGCTACCGCTCAGGCCTGGCCAATAAATGGCTGATGTGAGCAACAGGGCGCCCGCCATCCACCATGCCGCAGGGACCCGCCTGCAACTGGGCTTCATCCACGTTCCCCGATTATGGTCCATGGGAGTCTATGTTTCTGCTGTGGCTGTGAATGCAGCGCTGCGTCGAGGGTGGGGGGGGGGTAGATAGGGTGACCTCTTACACCGGCAATGCCCGTTCCAGGGCGTGCCCAGTGCTGTTTCAGGCGCAAAATTGGCGGCGTGAAGCCGGTGTTTGTGGCAACGGCCGCCGAAATTACGGCTGATCCGCAATCTTCTTGCGCAAGTCCTGCCAAGTGCCGTCCTGCTTCAGCTCAGGCGCCATCTGTTCGCTAAGGGAGGCCACACCTTTTGCCTCGATATAGCGAGAATCGTCAACAAGATGCTGCAGGATGTTTTTGAAGTAAATCGGGTCCGCCCCGTTAAGTACCAAAGCCTCGTGCCAGTGCCGCAAAGCGAGGTCCGGGTCGTGCAAGCCCACACTTGCAAACTCTGCATAATCGACGTGTAGCCACTCTGCCCAAGGCATTTCTCTCACCGCGATATCGCAGGCTTCTTGCAGATGATGCGGATTGATGTCCTCCCCATCAGTCACGCTGGCTTTCAGGAGGGCAGTCAGTGCGCTTATCTGCTGCGGACCAAAGGGTTGATCTCGCATCTTTTCCAGCAGCTGCGTCCACCAGCGCTCCTGCAACGGCAGTTTGCCTCTGGCGGCAAGCAGAATAAGGGCTTGCTCCGGAAGTGCTGAGGCGCTCGGCAAGGTGGCGCCGCGTTCAAATTCTGCTACCGCTTTCGAAAAGTAAGGCGACGCCGGATCAAGCTTTGATATACGCAGGTAGAGATCGGCCAGATCGTAGCTGGCGCGCGCAGATTGAGGGTTTTCCTGCGCCAGCGTGTAGGCCAACTGCACCGGTCGCCCCCATGTTGCGGCGCGCAGTAAGGTCTGAAATCCAAAGCCCACCAAAAGTACGATCGCGATAAGCGCGGGTAGGCGCGGGTGTGCTTGCCTCGTGAGCCACCATGTCAAATCCGTCATGGCCAGCAGGACGCCGAAGAGCGCCGGATAGTTGCGATGCTCGAATACCAGCTCCAGCGAAAATGGCGCGCTTGTAAGGACATGTGCCATGAAGAACCAGCCAACGCCCAGGGCCATCAACGGGCGCTTCTTTCGAATGGCGAAGGCCAACAAGACAAGAAGTAGCAATCCCAGTCCCGATACTACTGTAGAGGGCGGACTCAGCCAGCCCGTTGAAGCAGCATAGTTGTCGTAATAGAAATGAAGCTGGTTCGGTAGCGGTAAGAGGCACCAGCCGATATACATACAAAGAACGCGCAACTGGGTGAGCACGCGTTCCCAAGGCGTGAATGACCGAATGGCGAACGACTGCTCTGAGGCGAAGTGAGGCAGTGCGTAGAAGAGGAATATCAGCAGGCCCAGGGCCGCTCCCAGCGCGTAGCCGGCCTGCCATAGGCGTCTCTTGCGTTGAGTGTGGTCCTCAAAATTCAGTAATAGCCATTCGAGCAACAAGGTGTACCCGGGAACCAGTACCACTGTTTCCTTGGCGGTGAGGCCGAGCGGAATGGTCGCCGCCGCGAAGACTATCCATGGCCAGCCGCGCTCCCCGCGGCGCTGCTGTTCTCGGCCGCGACAGTACAGAAGCAGGGCGATTAGCGTGAAGGTGAAGCCCAGCAGTTCCATGCGCTGGACCACGTACATGACTGCTGAAACCTGCAAGGGGTGAAGGCCCCATAAGGTCGCCAGAACGATCGCCCAAACGCCTACCCGACGCGCATGGTCGTTCTCACTTTCCCCTTGCGATGAGGGCCATCCCCAGATGAGCAATCGCCGCGCTAACAAGGCCAGCAGCAGGCAATTAATCAAATGGATGGCGAGATTTGTGGCTTTGAAGCTCCAGGTGCCGCCGCCCAACGCATAGTTGAGTGCGAGGCTAAGCATCGCCAGGGGGCGCCCGACGCTTGATTGCGAATGCTGCCATACGGCATGCCAAGCGGCCCAGCTCCACGTATGCACCTGCATGGAGGTAACATCGGCGAAATTAGGATAGTCGTCGAAGATGAAGCCGCCACTCAGTCCTGACCACATCGCTAAACCGACGATAATCAGGCTAATGGTGAGAGCTATTCCAAAACTGGGGCGCAGACGTGGGGCGGTGGCAATCGCCATTCATTGCATCCTGAGGGTACAAAAAAAAAGAGGGGCCGTGAAGCCCCTCTCTCATGTCATGCCCACCACGTGGTCGCAGTGGCTACTTGCGACTTACTGGCAGCCGCTGGGCTTGAACTTGGAATTCAAGGAGCTGGTGCAGGACCACAGGCCGCTAGCGTTGCGCCCCCAAGTGACAGTCTCACCTGCAACCTTCGGGTTACCCTTAAGTGCGCACGAGATGGCGTCCGCCTGAATGCCACTGCCATTCGGAGCGGTAACCGTGATGGTGCAGCGGGTGGTGCTCGCCTGGAGCCCGATTTCGTCAGTGGTAATGGACGCGCCCTTACCATTGTTGATCATTTCTTCATAGGCGGTCTTGCCCGGCGTGATGTCGGCCAAGCCGGCAGTCGCCTGCGAGCGAGCCACATAGTTCTGATACTGCGGCAGCGCGATGGCGGCCAGGATCGCGATGATCGCGACCACGATCATCAGTTCGATCAGGGTAAAGCCCTTCTGATTCTTCATGAGAGTTCCTCTTTCCAAGTTGACTAACCGTAACGCCCCCTGAGCCCCAGGCCCAGATGCCCCTGTTGGGTCTGGTTCCCCTTTTCACGTGGTCAGGAAAGACCAGGAAGCTCGCGGCAACCGAAGCAGATTATATGCCATGCCCGCCGCATGAGTATTTGCTCACAGGTACCCCGTCGACGATTGTGCATGCAGTCACGAAAGCCCACAAGCAACGGTTGGAGACGGTCGCCGTCGACCTCGCGGCACTGCGGCCATCGGTGGCGTTAGCGGACCTTGTGCGTCACAAATGGACGCAAAAGGTCATTTGCGGCCCGCACATCCCGGCTTCGCTCGGCTCTCGACGAGGTCTATGGAGTGCAGCCCTTAGGCGTCTGGCGAGTATCCAGGTCAGTATGGCATTGCCACACTCCCGATCCGTTCCTGGCAAACGTAATGGTTCTTCCGTTTACCTCCGGGTTGCCCTTGATCGTGCAACTGACGCTTCCCACACCATCTGCTGGCGCAACCGCACTCATTGCACAGCGATCTGTCGTGGCACTTAGTCCGAGATTGTCCACGGTCTCATAGAGCGCCGCGTCGGTGTCACCTTCGTTCACTCTTGCCTCGTAGGCAGTGCGCCCCGGATTGAGCTCGTCCAGGGCCGCCACGGCTTGCGACCGCGCCACATAGTCGCTGTAAAGCGGCAGAGCAATGGCGGCAAGAACCGCAATGATGGCCACCACGATCATCAACTCGATCAGCGTGAAGCCGTTCGACGCACGATAGCGCTGCATGTGGAAATCCCCCTGGAAGTCTCCGGAGGAAGGCACGTTCTGTACCAAGCGTTCGGGGTGAACGTGACCCGTTCGGCAGAACGCGCAGGCTACCCAACTGGCAGGGACGGGAAAAGCGGCGACAATACCAGGGCCATTCCCCGGGACAGGGTGCCGACGATGGAAAGACTGCCCATTCTGCTGGTTCTCGTGCTTGCGCCATGGACTGCCATGGCCGGGCCTCCATCGGCGCCGGTGGGTCCTCACCCCTTCAATGTGCACGATCTGGTGATGCTCGATCGCGTGAGCGATCCGCAGCTTTCGCCTGACGGGCGCTTTGCCGCCTTCAGCCTGCGTAGCACGGATTACGCGGCAAACAAGGGCGTCAATGCGGTCTATGTGCTGGACCTGCACGGCGGCGCGGCGCCGGTAAAGGTGGTGAGTGGCGGCAGCTCGGCGCGCTGGTCGGCCGATGGCAAGAGCCTCCTCTACCTGGCCCCGGCCGGCGGCGTGGACCAGTTGTGGCGCGTGGATCTGGGCGTCGGCAAGCGCGGCGTGGCGCCGGGCACGCCGGTCCAGGTCAGTCATGGCCCGCTGGACCTGGGCGGCTTCACCCTGTCGCCGGATGGCAGGCACGTGGCGATGACCTACGAGGTCTATCCCGATTGCGCCGATCTGGCCTGCACGAAGGAGCGCATGGACGGCGACGCGTCGGACAAATCCACCGGCGTGCTCTACAAGAGACTGTTCGTGCGCCACTGGGATGCGTGGGCGACCGGGCGGCGCAACCAGCTCTTCGTGGCGAGCTTCGATGAGGGCGGCCAGCTGCCGGCCGAGCCTACGCTGGTCAGCCGCGACATGGATGGCGACGTGCCGAGCAAGCCGTTCGGCGGCATGGAGGAGGTGGCGTTTGCGCCGGATGGGCAGAGCATCTATTTCGGAGCCCGCATCGCCGGCAGCAGCGAGCCATGGTCGACCAATTTCGATGTCTACCGCGCACCGGTGGACGGCTCCGCCGCTCCGCAGAATCTCACTGCGGCCAACCCGGCATGGGATGCCTATCCGGTGCCCTCACCGGACGGCCGCACGCTCTATTACCTGGCGATGAAGGAGCCAGGCTTCGAGGCCGATCGGTTCGCGATCATGGCGAGGGATCTGGCCAGTGGCAGCACGCACGAGGTGGACCCGCAATGGGATCTCTCACCAGGCAGCCTGTCGATCTCTGCGAATGGCAAGACGCTATTCGCCACGGCCGATGATCACGGCCAACACCCGTTGTTTGCCATCGATCCAACTACTGGCAAGGTGCACCAGCTGGTGGGTGACGGCACGATCAGCGGCTATGCGGTGACGGACAATACCGTGCTGCTGGCGCGGGATGATCTCAAGCGCCCGGCCGATCTGTACGTGGCCAAGACGAGCGGGCACGGCCTGCACCAGGTCACCCACTTCAACGCTGACCGGATGCGTGATGCGAAGGTCGGCGACTTCGAGTTCTTCAGCTTCATCGGTGCCAACAACGAGCCGGTGCAGGGCTATGTGGTGAAGCCGGTCGGCTACCAGCGCGGCAAGACCTATCCGGTCGCCTTCATCATCCACGGCGGGCCGCAGGGCTCGATGAACAACGGCTGGAGCTATCGCTGGAACCCGCAGACCTACGCGGGGCAGGGATTTGCCGTGGTCACGGTCAACTTTCATGGTTCTACCGGCTACGGCCAGGCCTTTACCAATGCCATCTCCGGCGACTGGGGCGGCAAGCCGCTGGAGGATCTCAAGGCCGGCTGGAGCGCCGCGCTGGCGAAGTATCGCTTTCTCGACGGCGACCGTGCCTGTGTGCTCGGCGCGAGCTACGGCGGCTACATGGTGTACTGGATGGCCGGCGTGTGGAACGGCCCGTGGAAATGCTTCGTCGACCACGACGGCGTGTTCGACACCCGCGCCATGTACTACGACACCGAAGAGCTGTGGTTCGAGGAAAAGGAAAACGGCGGCACGCCGTTCGACCACCCCGAGAACTACGAGCGCTTCAACCCCGTCAACCACGTGAAGGACTGGCGCGTGCCGATGCTGGTGGTGCACAGCGGCAAGGATTTCCGCATCCCGATCACGCAAGGGCTGGGCGCCTTCACGGCCCTGCAGCGTCGAGGCATTCCCAGCGAATTCCTCACTTTCCCCGACGAAAACCACTTCGTGCTCAAGCCGCAGAACAGCGTGCAGTGGCATGAGACGGTGAATGCTTGGCTGAAGCGATGGACGGCGGCGCCGCACTGAGAGTGGTCGCTCGCCACGAGCTGCCGGCATCTATCCATCGATCCATGTAGGAGCGGCTTTAGCCGCGATGCTCTTCACCAGATGCAGCAAGAAGCATCGCGGCTGAAGCCGCTTCTACAAGGGAGCTCGTTCTACAGCCAGCGCGACTTGCGTAGCCAGGTGAAGATGCCGGCGACCACCGCGATCACCAGCACGATCATCGTCGGGTAGGCCCACGGCTTGTCCAGCTCGGGCATGTGGTGGAAGTTCATGCCGTACCAGCTGGTGATGAGGGTGGGAGCGGCGAGCATGGCGGCCCAGCCGGCGAGCTTCTTCATCACCTCGTTCTGGCCGAAGGTGACCAGGGACAGGTTGATGTTGATGGTGGCGCCGAGCATCTCGCGCATGGCGCCGACTGATTCGTTGACGCGGAACACGTGGTCGTAGACGTCACGGAAATAGGCGCGCAGGTCTTCCGGGATGAGGTTGGGGTGCAGCCGCACCAGCTGGCTGATCACGTCCTGCAGCGGGGCGACGGCCAGGCGCAAGGTCATCAGGTCGCGCTGCATGTCGTACAGGCGCTTGACGGTGTCGCGGTTGAAGGCCTCGGCGAAGATGTCCTGCTCCAGTTCCTGCAGCTCCTCGCGGAAGTCGCGCACGATCGGCATCAGGTTGTCGACGATGAAGTCGAGCACGCCGTAAAGGCCGTAGCTCGGTCCGAGCGCGAGCAGGTCAGGCGAGTGCTCGCAGGTGCGCCGCGCCGGCGCATAGGAGAGCGAGGCGCCGTGGCGCACGGTCACCAAGTAGCGCGGGCCCAGGAAGATGTGGGTCTCGCCGAAGGCGAGCTTGCCTGCCACCAGCTGGGCGGTCTGCACCACGATGAACAGCGAGTCGCCGTAGGCCTCGATCTTGGTGCGCTGGTGGGCGTGGTGCGCGTCTTCGATCGCCAGGTCGTGCAGGTCGAATTCTTCCTGCAGCTTTTCCAGCAGTGCCTCGTCCGGCTCGTGCAAACCGACCCATACGAACGTGTCCGGCTGCTCCAGCACGTCGCTGATCGCGTCGAGCGTGATATCGCCCATGCGGCGGCCGTCGCGATGGTAGGCGACGCAGTTGATCACCATGCCGGTGGTGGGCACGGGCTCGGTCGTCTTGGGAGAGGTGGCAGGTAGCATCACCGCATCATGCCCCTGCCCATCGCGCCGGGGCAATGGCGGGATTCAGCGCGGCACGGAACCCTGCGTCGATCGCAGCGACCACGCCAGTGCCAGCCACACCGGCAGCGCCAACAGCAGCCAGGGCTGGTTCTGCTGCACGATGCCGGGCAGCAGGTGCAGGGCGATGGCGATCAGGCCGGCGATGAGCTGGGCAATCAGCAAGCCGTCCATCCAGCGGGCCACGGGCGTGTTGCGCAGGCGACGCCAGGCGGCCGGGACCAGCGCGAACGCCAGCGGATTGAACAGCAGCAGATTGGCGTTGGCCCATGCCGAGTGGTGGGTGGTGAAGAGCCACAGGCCGAGCATGAGCAGACCGACGGCGCCGGCCAGCGTCAGCCAGGCAGTGGCGAGCACGGCATGCAGAAATGGAACGCGCCGCCGCGCAAACCCCAGCAGCACCGCGAGCGTTGCTCCGGCGAGCGCCAGCGGTCCACGCAGATCCGGTGCATGCGCGGGCGGCGCCTGCACGCGGTTCGGCGAGATTTCATGCTCTTCACTCACCAGCGGCATCTGCCCGCCGCTGCCATCAGGCACCTGTACCGTGCGCAGTTCGTGCTGCAGGGACATCGGGATGAACGCTTCCTGCCAGGCGCTGAGCGGCTGGTCGGCGTACGGCCCCAGGCCCAGGTCGAGCAGCAGCATCAGCCACGGCTGCGCGCTCATCAGCCGGTCGGTCTGCTGCCGGTAAGTCATGCTGCCGGCACGCGCGGCCAGTGCGTTGCGGAGCACGCCGCCCAGTGCCTTGTCCAGCGCGTCGCGCACGCGGGTGCTGCAGTTGTCGACGTAGTAGTCGTAGTCGTAGCGCGCGTTTTCCGGGCGCAGGTTCCACAGCAGAAAATCGCGCAGGGCGGCGGCCTGGTCCGGCGCGAGAGCGAGCCGCTGGCGGGTGATCGAGCGACCGGCCTGCACGTACCAGCCGGTGTCGACGTCGGTCGGTTCGGCGTCCATCAGGTAGTGCATGCGCCCGCGCGCGAAGTTGAGCAGGAAGCCCTTCTCGTCGAAGTCGAAGACGCCGTAATTGAAGCTGATCGCTTCACCGTTCTGGCTGTCGCGCAGTTCGATGGCGATGTGACCGAAGCGCTCCCAGTAGGTCTCCCCGGGACCGTAGGTGATCATCGTGACCTGAAGATTGGCGCCCGGGGCGTTGGCCACGCCGGCGTGGGCGGGCCAGGCGGTGCCGAGGAGCATCAACAGAAACAGCGCGAAGGCGCGGCGGAGCAGGGGCATCGGGACCGACCCGGGAGCGGGAAAGGCGCCACTCTAGTGGCGGTGGGCCGGGGTGTCGACGTTTCCGCAAGGCCGCTTCTGTAGGAGTACATCCTGCGCGCGAGCGCTTCTTTCCATGCGGTGGGAAAGAAGCCGCGCACAGGGTGCGCTCCTACAACGAGAGGTCAGTCTTGCGCGGGCTTCTGGCTGACGCGGAACTGCTGCACGCGACGGTCGTCCGCTTCGGTGACGTGGAACAGGTATTCGCCCACCACGATTTCCTCGCCCACTTCGGGCAGATGACCGAACTCGGAGGTGACCATGCCGCCGATGGTGTCGAACTCTTCGTCCGAATATGACGAGCCCGTCTGCTCGTTGAAATCGGCGATCGGCGTGAGCGCGCTCACCAGCCAGTCGCCGCCGGGCTGGGCGTGCATCAGGGTGGGCTCTTCCTCGTCGTCGTGCTCGTCGTCGATATCGCCGACGATCTGCTCGAGCACGTCCTCGATCGTGATCAGGCCGGCGACGCCGCCGTACTCGTCTACCACCAGCGCCATGTGGTTGCGGCTCAGCCGGAATTCGGCGAGCAGCACGTTCAGGCGCATGGACTCGGGGATCAGCACTGCCGGGCGCAGGATGGCGCGGATGTCGAAGTGCTCGCCATCGCCGAAATACTTCAGCAGGTCCTTGGCCAGCAGAATACCGAGGATCTCGTCCTTGTCCTCGCCGTGCACCGGGAAACGCGAGTGGCCGGATTCGACCACGGCGGCGAGGATGTCGGTGAGGGGGGATTCGGCCGAGATCATCACGATCTGCGCGCGCGGGACCATCACGTCATCCACGCTCAGTTCGGTGACCTTGAGCGCACCCTCGACCATGGTGAGGGTGTCGTTGGAGAGGAGTCCGTTGGCCTGGGCTGCGCGCAGCTCCTCGACCAGTTCCTCGCGATTGCGCGGCTCGCCGGAAAACATGTGGCCCAGTCGATCCCACCACGATCGGTGGGCCGGGCCGCCGGTACTGCCAGGTTCGTCGTTCATCACTCTTGAAAGCTCTGCCCGTAGCCGGGCGGAAGCGGCAGTCTAGCCGAAATGTCGAGTCGATTCAGGGCTCAGGGTGAACGGTTGGTGTGGCGCGGCGGTGGTCATGGTGGCGTCCGGTCGGCGGTACGGTGGCCTGCTGCATGCGCGATCAGGTAGGAGCGCACCCTGTGCGCGACGGTTCGCCCAACGTGCTGGGTGGTGCGCTGGTCGGCCACAGGGTGGCCTCCTATAGGGTGCTTTTTGCGGGGACGCGCCGGCCTGCGATCCGCGTGGAGCTCAGCCCGTGTACGGATCGGCGATGCCCAGCCCGGCCAGGATGCGCGTTTCCAGCGCTTCCATCGCCTCGGCCTCGGCCTCCACGAGGTGGTCGTAGCCGAGCAGGTGCAGCACGCCGTGCACGGTGAGATGGGCCCAGTGGTCGCGCGGCGGCTTGCCCTGTTCGGCGGCTTCGCGGGCCACCACCGGGGCGCAGATCACGATGTCGCCGATCAGCGGCAACTTAAGTCCGGGCGGTAGATCCGCCTCGAACGAAAGCACGTTGGTGGCGTAGTCCTTGCCGCGGTAGTCGCGGTTGAGCGCGCGGCCCTCGTCGGCGTCGACGAGGCGGATCGACAGCTCGGTGGCCCGCCGCCGCTTCGCCCCGCGCAGCGCGGCCTCTACCCAACGGCGGAAGCTGGCGGCCGAGGGCACGCCGGCACGCGGCACCGCGTAGCCGACGTGGACGACCGCTTCGCCGCTCACTTGCCGTCGCCCTTGCTCGCCTCGGCCGCGGCCTCGAACGATTCGTAGGCGCGCACGATCTTCGCCACCAGCGGATGGCGCACCACGTCGCGCGAGGTGAAGAAAGTGAAGCTGATGCCGTCCACCCCGCGCAACACCTCGATCGCGTGGCGCAGGCCCGAGCGCACGTGGCGCGGCAGGTCGACCTGGCTCACGTCGCTGGTGATCACCGCCACCGAGCCGAAGCCGATGCGGGTGAGGAACATCTTCATCTGCTCGACGGTGGTGTTCTGCGCCTCGTCGAGGATCACGTAGGAATCGTTGAGCGTGCGACCGCGCATGTAGGCCAGCGGGGCGATCTCGATCACGTTGCGCTCGATCAGCTTGGCCACCTTCTCGAAGCCGAGCATCTCGTACAGTGCGTCGTACAGCGGGCGCAGGTAGGGGTCGACTTTCTGGCTGAGGTCGCCGGGCAGGAAGCCGAGTTTTTCGCCGGCCTCCACCGCGGGGCGCACCAGCAGCAGGCGCTGCACGCGGTTGGCTTCCAGCGCTTCGACCGCGCTGGCGACGGCCAGGTAGGTCTTGCCGGTGCCGGCCGGGCCGACGCCGAAGTTGATGTCGTGAGTGGTGATGGCGTGCAGGTAGCGCGCCTGGTTAGGGCCGCGACCCTTGATCACGCCACGCTTGACCTTGATCGTCACTTCCTGCGCCGCCTCGGCGGCCTCGGCCGAGATCGCCTCGATGCCGGACTCGGCCAGGTGCAGGTGGATCGTGGCGCCGGTCAGCACCTCGCCGGCGGTGGCTTCGTACAGCGCGCGGATGACCGTCTCGGCGGCACGGGTGGCGGGGTCGTCGCCGATTACCTGGAAGATGCCGCCGCGGTGGTTGATCTCCACGCCGAGCCGCAGCTCGATCTGGCGCAGGTGCTCGTCGAACGGGCCGCTCAGGTTGGCCAGGCGGGCGTTGTCAATGGGGTCGAGGGTGAAGTCGCGTTGATTCAGGGGGCTCATAGACCGATCAGCATAGCGCGGAAGCGGGTGTTTCCGCCGTGAGGCGCGGTCTGCGTAACGGCCGCACGCGGGGTCACTTGCACTTAAATTAAGTATTGAATTAATTTTATGCGCATGCCCATTCGAAGCACTCCTCCCAAACCCCGGCGTCGCCGGGTCGGCCGGCCTGCCGGTGACGACAGCGACGTCCGCGCGCGCCTGCTCGACGTCGCCGCCGCGCAGTTCGCCCGCACCGGCATCGCCGCCTCGCCGCTGCGCACCATCGCGGCGACGGCCGGGGTGACCCCGGCCATGCTGCATTACTACTTCGGCAACAAGGACGCACTGGTGCGCGCGCTGCTCACCGAGCGCCTGATGCCCGCCGTGCTGCCGCTGCGCGAAGCACTCGCCACGGTAGGCGAGACACCGCTGGAGCTGGCCCGGGCCTTTGCCCAGGGCATATCGGGTGTCGTCGCGACCTTGCCCTGGCTGCCGGCGCTGTGGGTGCGCGAGGTGCTGTGCGAGGGCGGTGCGCTGCGCGAGTTCGTGTTCCGCGAAGTGATGCCAAGCCTGCCGCAGGTGCTGGCGCGGCGCTTCGAAGCGGCAAATGAGGCCGGCCAGCTCGCCCCCGGTATCGATCCGCGCCTGCTGGTGGTCTCGCTGGTGGGGCTGACGCTGTTTCCCGCCGCCGGCGCGCCGATCTGGCAAAAAGCCTTCGGCATGCCCGGGCTCGACATGCCGGCACTGATGTCCCACACCCTCGCGCTGCTGGGCCACGGCCTGGCGCCGCCATCCTTGGAGACGCCCCGATGAGCGCACGCCTGCTCGCGTTCGGCCTGGCTGCCCTTGTCCTGGCCGGCTGCCACCGCGATACGGACAAGGCGCCCGGCACGCTGGAGTACGACCGCATCACCTTGCCGGCACCGGCGGCCGAACGCATCGTGGCCGTGCACGTGCGCGCGGGCGAGGCGGTGAAGGCGGGGCAGCCGTTGCTCGATCTCGATCCGGCGCACACGCGTGCCAGCCTCGACGCGGCGCTGGCCGAAGTGAAACACCAGCAGGAAGTGTTGGCCGAGGGCGTGGCCGGCCCGCGCACGGAAGACATCGCGCGGGTGCGCGCCACCCTGGCGTCCGCCGAGGCCCAGGCGCGTGACGCGCGCAGCTATCTGGAACGGCTGCAGCGGGTCGCACAGCAGGAAAAGGACGCCGTGGCCGCGTCCGACCTGGATCGCGCCCGCGCCAACGCGCAGAACACCCGCGGCCAGGCCGATGCCGCCCGCGCGGCGCTAGACCAGCTGCTGCACGGTACGCGCAGCGAACAGCTGGCGCAGGCGCGCGCCGCGGTCGATGCCGCACAGGCGCAGGCCGATGCGCTGCGCGTCACGCTGGGCAAGCTTCACGTGGTGGCGCCGCGCGAAGGTCGCATCGACGATGTGCCATACCGTCTTGGCGACCAGGCGCCGGTCGGCGCGCCGTTGGCGATCGAACTGGTCGGCGATCGTCCCTATGCGCGGATCTACGTGCCGGTGGCGATGCGCGCGCAGCTCAAGGTCGGCAGTGCCGTGCAGGTGTACGTGCAGGGTCGCGATCGGCCGCTAGCCGGCCACGTGCGCCTGCTGCGTGCCGAACCGGTGTTCACGCCGTACTACGCGCTCAGTGGCGACGACGCCACGCGGCTGAGCTATCTCGCCGAGGTAGCACTGGACCAGTCATCCGACCTGCCGGCCGGACTCCCGGTGCACGTGGCGCCATGAGCGACGCCCCGGCCATCCACGTGCGCGGGCTGAGCAAGCGCTTTGGTCCACTGCTCGCCGTCGACCATGTCGACCTGAATGTGCCGCGCGGGCGCGTCTACGGCTTTCTCGGGCCGAACGGCTCGGGCAAGTCGACCACCATCCGCATGCTCTGCGGCCTGCTCACGCCGACCGAGGGCGAGATCGAGGTGCTCGGCCTGCGCGTGCCGCAAGAGGCGGAGGCGCTGCGCCGGCGCATCGGCTACATGACGCAGAGCTTCTCGCTGTTTGCCGACCTCACCGTGGGCGAGAACCTGGAGTTCATCGCCGAGATCCTCGGCGTGCCGCGCGAACGCAAGCGCGCGCGTATCGCCGAGCTCATGGGGCGCTACCGCCTGGCGGACCGGCGCAAGCAGCTGGCCGGCACCATGAGCGGTGGCCAGAAGCAGCGCCTGGCGCTGGCCTGTGCGGTGATGCATGAGCCGGAGCTGCTGTTTCTCGACGAGCCGACCAGCGCGGTCGATCCCGAATCGCGCCGCGAGTTCTGGGAGGCGCTGTTCGAACTCACCGACGCCGGCACCACGCTGCTGGTATCCACTCACCTGATGGACGAGGCCGAGCGCTGCCATCGGCTGGCGATCCTCGACAGCGGCCGGCTGGTCGCCGACGGCACGCCGGGCGCGCTGACTGGGGCGCTGGAGGGGCGCACCTTCCTGGTGGAAGCGGACGATCCGCGGGGCGCCCAGCACGCGCTGTCCGGTGCGCCGGGCGTGCTCGGTGTTGCTCAGGTCGGTCACGCGCTGCGCCTGCTCGCCAACACGGGGCAGGGCGACGGCTTCGCCGCGGCGGTCGAGCAGCGCTTGCGCGAGGTCGGGCTGGCGGCGCGACTGCGTCCGACGCCGCCGAACCTGGAAGATGTATTCGTCGCCGCTACGCATCCCGGCGAGCAGGAGCGCGCGGCATGAACGGGCGCCGCCTGTGGGCGATCATGCAGAAGGAGATCCGCCAGCTGCGGCGCGACCGCATCACGCTGGCGATGATCATGGTGATGCCGATCCTGCAGCTGGTGCTGTTCGGCTACGCGATCAACCTCAACCTGCGCGGGCTCGATGCCGCGGTCGCCGACCAGGCGCAAACCAGCGCCTCGCGTGCGCTGGTGATGGACATGCTGGCCACCGGTGTCATCCGCCCGGTGACCAGCGCACGAACGCCGGAGGAGGTGGTCGACCTGATTCGCCGCGGTCGCATCAATGTCGGCCTGGTGATTCCGCCGGACTTCGAGGCGCGCAAACTGGATGGCCGCCCGGTGGCACAGGTGCTGGTCGACGGCAGCGACGCCACCGTGGCCGGAGCGGCCGCGCAGCTGGCGCAGACCCCGGTGGACAGCCACCTGTCCGAGCTGCATGCGCCCTACGCCAGCACGCCGCCGGTACCGCGCGTAGTGGTCACCTCGTTCTACAACCCGGAGCGGCGCTCGGCGATCAACATCGTGCCCGGCCTGATCGGCGTGATCCTCACCATGACCATGGTGCTGTTCACCGCCATCGCCATCGTGCGCGAGCGCGAGCGCGGCAACATGGAGTTGCTGATCGCCACGCCGCTCACCAGCACCGAGCTGATGCTAGGCAAGGTGGTGCCGTACGTGCTGATCGGCCTGGTGCAGACCACGGTGATCCTGGCGCTGGGGCGCTGGCTGTTCGACGTTCCGATCCGCGGCAGCCTGCTGGACGTCTATTTCGCTGCGCTGCTGCTGATCGCCAGCAACCTGACGCTGGGGCTGCTGATCTCCTCGCGGGCGCAGTCGCAGTTCCAGGCGATGCAGATGACCTTCTTCATCTTCCTGCCGTCGATCCTGCTGTCGGGCTTCATGTTCCCGTTCTCTGGCATGCCGCGACTGGCGCAGTGGATCGCCGAGCTGCTGCCACTGACCCATTTCCTGCGGCTGATCCGCGGCGTCATGTTGCGCAACGCGGGGCTGCTCGATTTGTGGGGCGATGCGCTGGCCCTGGTGGTATTCACTGCGGTGATGATGGCCGGCGCCATCATGCGCTTCCGCAAGCGGCTGGATTGACCCCGTCGCTTTTTGTAGGAGCCCCAGATCGGGATAGCGTCGTGGTGGGGAAAAGTGTTATGGGTTTAGGGTATATCACGGTGGTGGCCG